>DLOI01000103.1 GCA_002477185.1 Alphaproteobacteria bacterium UBA7488
GGACGCCGCCTTGTACGCGATTTCGATAGCGGGTTTGTAAGAAGTCGTAACCGTTTGACCTTTAATATACGGTTCGGTTTCGGCAACGGTTAAAACAACATGAGCGGGCAATGTCACACCCAGCGGGCGGCCATCGACAAAGTTCATTGTAACGTCCATATTATCTTGTAAAAAAGCTACCGAATCGCCCATCATATCAACGGGGATTTCGATTTGGTCATATGTTTCTTTGTTCATGAAATGAAGTTTATCGCCTTCACGGTATAAAAATTGGGCATCCAATGTTTCGGACATCCCCGCTATAATGGATAACGGCGTACGCGTGATGATTCCGCCGTTTGTCACCACCGGTGAAAAAATCGTCGTCAACACGGCCGATTCCAGCTATGTTGAAAGGGCAAAATAATGGCAGAGTTTAAAACCGAACGCCGCACAATAACGCCGCGTGCGCAAACTTTGCGTAAGAAACCCGAAACACGTGAAGAAAAAATGATTGCGGCTTTGTCCCCAAATTTGAATGTCATGGTTAATGCCGCCCGTGTTGCGGGACGCCGCCTTGTACGCGATTTCGGAGAAATTTCAAGCTTGCAGGTATCATTAAAAGGTCCCGGCGATTTTGTATCAAATGCCGATACATTGGCTGAAAAAACATTGATTGAAATGCTCAGCGAAAGCCGCCCTGATTATGGTATTGTTTCCGAAGAACGCCAGGCCGTTTCTCCCAAAAATGACAGCCCGTTTACATGGATTATTGACCCCATTGACGGTACAACGAACTTTTTGCATGCGATTGCGTATTTTTCGATTTCGATTGCTTTGCAATATAAGGAAGAAATTATCGCCGGCATTATCTTTAATCCGGTTACAAACGAGCTTTATTATGCCGAAAAAGGCAAGGGGGCTTTCTTAATGACGCCGACGGGAAATATGCGTTTGCGCGTATCGGGCCGTACCCAGCTCAGTTATGCTTTGGTGGGGTCAAATGGATTCAGCAGCAAAAAAAATCGTGAATTGATGGAAAAAATGGTGGATAATGTTGCCTCTATCCGTTATAATGGATGTACCACACTGGCGATGGCCGGTCNNTGTCGCCGCGGGGCAATTGGATTTGTATGTGGCCACTCGGTTTAAGATTTGGGATCTTGCTGTCGGTTATTTGTTAATTAAAGAAGCCGGCGGATGTGTATGTGATATTCATAACAACTCAGGGATGGACAATATCATCCAATCTCAAAGTGTTATTGCAGGAAACCATAAGCTGAAAGACCAAATTTTGAAAGTGATAGGAGACTGACCCATGAAAAAAATGATTTTGGCCGCTCTTTGTTTGACTTTTTTTGCAGGCTTGAATATGGTAAATGCCCAAGAATTGACGGCGAACCGAAAAGTTCCTGCTTATTCTTCGGGAGCATTGTCTAATCCTGTACGTAATAAAACAACGCGTGAGGCAACGCCCGGCAGACAAACCAGGTCGGTAACTTTTCGGTTTGACGAAGGCGTAACGACCTTAAGCGAAGCACAAAAGGAAAGACTTTTGCTAATTGCAAACCGCATTACCGAAGGTAAAACAAATGTGGTTCAGGTTGTATCAGCTTCCAAAAATGAAGATGATGCCGGTGCTCGTGCTCGTGCCATAGAGGCTTTCTTAAGCAGCTATGCCCGTAATTATCAATATGTTGTGCGTTATATCAGCCCGATGAATATTGTGGCCAGCGTTGATAACACGGTCAAAATCACCGAACGGTATTGATTTTGCAGGTTTGTTTCAAACTTTTGGTTGAGAAGGGATATTTGCAATACTTTTAATGAAAGAAATACCCTTTTTACCTAATAAGTTAAAAAAAACTTGCAATTTAAAATAATTTCATGTATAAAACGCTTATTCATTTTTAATTTTTTTGATATGGAGAACAATTATGAAGAAAAACATTCACCCGGATTACCATGAAGTAACGGTTGTTATGACGGATGGGACTCAATATAAAACAAGATCCACTTATGGTAAAGAAGGGGATACGATTCGTTTGGATATTGACCCGTTATCACATCCCGCTTGGACCGGCGTTCAACGTTTGCTTGATACAGGCGGTCAATTGGCTAAATTTAACAAAAAATTTGCCGCTTTTAAAAAGAATTAATTTTCTAGTGTATTGCTGACTTGGAATATTAAAATAAGCCCTTAATTTGATAAGGGCTTATTTATTTTTGCATGTTCTTTGTTTTGAATTGCCTTAAGTTAAAGATTCTTTACGGTTGCTTATTCAGGACACAATGATACCCGTCAAGTTGTCTGTTGGGACAAACTTTTTGGCAAACATCGGTTGCGCCATATACATCAATCCGAGATGGGTCATCGCATGCAAAACAATCGCCGAAGCGCCCTGGAAGAGGCATATCTTCATAAATACCTTCATCACACGGTAATATGCAATAATCACGCCACTTTACCCGATTGGGACATTTATCGCACATCTGAGTTTTTATATGGGCATTATTGGGCGTGTCGCACGTATAACATTTGCCATCTTCGCCCTTCATTTGATTATCATCACAGTCGTTTATGATACATTGAACCCCCAAGAGTTCGCGATTTGGACAAACCGCTTCGCAACTTGCCCTGTTATGTTCAACATTGATTGATACGGGATCATCACACTTGTGACAAGTTCCATTAGCAGAGAGTAACGGTTTATCAGCATTTATTCCTTCGCCACATGGTAAAGTACAGTAGTAATGAGGAGCGATGCGATTGGGACAAACCGAACAAGAAAGTTTTGTCACAGATAATGGTTTTGGGTCATCACATGCATAACATTTCCCGTCGGTTCCGGGCATTGGTTTATCGGGATTTGGGCATGGCAATGCGCATAAATTACCCTTGATTTCTCGATTAGGGCAAACAGAGCAGTTTTCATGTACATTGGTTACAGTGATGTTACGAGTTTCCTCACATGAATGGCAAACCCCGGATGAATCAGTCAATGGCATATCTGCATAAATGCCCTCACCGCATTTTAAGCCGCAAAAGCTCTCATTTTCACCGCTGGAATGACGATTTGGGCAAGTGGTCGAGCACTTTTGTTTTAAATAATACCCCAAGTAAATAAATGCTTCATCATAGCATGAACGGCATTTGCCTTTAGCATCGCGCAAAGGTTTGTCCGCAGTACACTTAACGCGGCACCAATTTCCGTCCAACTCGCGATTGTTACACACATTACAGTTATCTTGAACCCCCGTCACATCAACACGATTATCGTTCTCACACGTATAACAATTGCCGTTTTTATCGATTAAAGGCCTGTACCAAGGGCAACATTGGTCATACTTGTTGCAACAACGGCCGTTGACTTTTTTTTCACAACAATAGGGCCCTTCGCGTTTATCTTTCGGACAACACAACATTTGTCCCGTTGAGGTATCTTGTGCACAACGTTCGTTGCCTATACAAGTAGAGACACACAAGCCTTCGGGATTACACGCGACACAATTTCCGGGACAATCG
>DLOI01000078.1:0-467 GCA_002477185.1 Alphaproteobacteria bacterium UBA7488
CCAAGGGTGCAAGTTTTGCCACACGTGGTAATATAGCCAATGCCATAATTGTTTGGTGCGGAAAGATTTTTCGCCGATATCGATAAGTTCGGCGTTTAAATCATCATAAGACAATCCAATCAAATTTTTTTTCATACCGGGCACCATATCCTTACTTACCGCATGCTTCGTTAATAGCTTCATAGGCTTTTGTAAAGCCCTTCAGTGAAAAAGTATCGGTGATTTTGGTACCTCTGCGTGATTGTCCGTAAGCAATCGCTTCGCTGCCTTTAATCATATCTTGGACAAGTTTTTTATCGTTGGCGGCATCTTTGACCCAAGCCATGTCTTTCACGGCTTCCAAGGTAACAGTTTTATGATTGTCAACACGCAACGTTGGTTTAACCCCTTTTTTATAGTCAAACCCCGCTTGAATGCTGACAACATCATAAGATTTATCATTCGGGCGATGTGTGACGGATAAGAAT
>DLOI01000078.1:502-2353 GCA_002477185.1 Alphaproteobacteria bacterium UBA7488
AGGCCATATAACAAACTTTGCCGTCTGTTTCTTGGAATGAATAGGCCGTCCATGATTGGAAGGTACCCAATATCGTTAAATCGGGTGGGGTCGCTGACGCATTTTTAACAAATGTAAAAAGACAAACAACACACAACACCCAAATAACTTTTTTCATCCCTTTGCTCATTTAGCGGTTTTTTAAAAGTCTAGCCCATCCCCCAATAAAAGGCAAGACTTTTTTAAAACCAAAAGCAAATGGCGGCCGAACCATCTCGTTCAGATAAAGGGTTTAGTCGGCTTCGCACCCGTTTCCTTCAATAGCCCAGCTTGCCACTTGGCCATTGATGATCGTAAAGACCGTTTCGCAATATTTATTGCTGCCTTTATCTGTAATTCCGTCTTTTAAATAGGACACATATCTGGCCGTCAACGTATCATACGTTTTTGTCGGCACGCCCCATTGACCGATTAAACGGCTTTCGGGATAGCCGATGAAACCGTCCAATTTGGCTTCGTATTTTTCACGTGTTGCACATGATGCCAACATCAACACCATTGCAAGCGCACATAAAATTTTTTTCATTTAAGTCTCCCCCTTTGACTTTACAAAATCAGTTCTTCAAAGCTTTACTTAGGCATGCCTTTGCCAAATAACAAGGGGAAACAATAAAATTTATAAAAGATATAGCTTTTTTAATCAAATTGGCTGCAAAAAGTTCGGATACGTTGATGTGCTAAGGCACAAGAATAATTAAAACAGTATGGGTTTATTCAAACACCTTAATGCGGTCTTTCAACGGTTCATGCGATTTTTCATCGGCCGGCCTGACGACAGCCCCGAAGTTCAATTGTGCAATTAAACGCCAATTTTTCGGGATATCAAAGGATGTTGCTGCCATTTCGTCCACTAAGGGATTATAGTGTTGCAAGTTAGCGCCCAATCCCAACTCGGTCAAAGCTGCCCATACCATATATTGCAAAATGGCATTGTTATGTTCCGCCCATTGGGGGAACAGTGCTTTATAAGTCGGAAATTTTTCTTGCAAATCTTGCGTTATTTTATCATCTTCATAAAACAAAATAGTGCCAACGCCTTGCATAAAAGCATTGATTTTCTCTTCAGTCGGTCCGAATTTTTCGGGCGGAATCACTTTTCTTAATGAATCCATCGTCAAATTCCAAAACTTCTTTGAACTGTCCTTGAATAAAACGACAATGCGTGGCGATTGAGAATTAAACGCTGACGGTGCTTCATAAACGCATCGTTCTATGACATTCATAATTTGTTTTTGCGAAACGGCCGTATTTGTATTTAGCGCGTAAACGGAACGTCGCCCTCTGATTAATTCCAAAAAGTCTTTCATGTTACTTCCTCCTAAAAATAACAATAAGGATGCTTGTTAAAATAATCAATAAAAAAAGCTTGATTTTTTTCATTTTAATCCTAAACTGGCCGTCATAAACATTATCAATATAAAAAATTACACTAAGGTTTGCCATGCACCCGATTGAATTATTTAAATATTGTCCCAAATGCGGGTCGAACGAATTTTTTGTTTCTTCCCCTATTTCCAAAAAATGTGATGCTTGTGGATTTGAATTTTTTAAAAATCCTACCATCGGCGTCGGCGCTTTGATTTTTGATGACAAAAACCGTTTGTTGGCTGTACGGCGAGCAAAAGACCCCGCCAAAGGAACGTTGGCTTTCGTCGGCGGATTTGTTGTNNCACTTAAAACGGATAAAATAATGGGAAGCGAAAGAAGAACTTGGGCTGGACATAACACCCAAAAAAATGATAGCGAGTTTTCCGAATTCATACATTTATCAAGGTATGGACCAGTACCCTTTGGATTTTTTCTTTTTATGCC
>DLOI01000078.1:2486-3080 GCA_002477185.1 Alphaproteobacteria bacterium UBA7488
ATTATTTTATCCGTTTTAAGTGATAAAAAATGAATCGCCATCGTAATCCATTATTTATTATCATCTTTACTTGACGGTTTATGTGAACAAGCACAGTCGCTATCACATGCATGATGGTTATCGCATGAGCATTCATTTTGTGTTTCTTTGTCACCGCAATGGCATTCATCATGACATCTGTGTTCGGATGTACACATACAATTTTCACCGCAATCACATTTTTCACAGCCACAATGTGGATTAGAACATTTATTCATTTTATACTCCCTATAAAAATAATTAAATACCTACCCGATATATGAATAAAAGCAAGGCTTGTCAAGGCAGCCGAAAATTGGCACAAAAAACTAACCCTTACTAATTTTAATTAGCATCAAGGTACATTCGTGTCAAAGAAAACCGTTATTTGTTTAAATTGACCGTGATAGGCATTTGCGACAAATCATGTTCGCGCCCTTGATAAAAATAGGTACGCCCGGTGATAAAACCTTCGAACAAAATCTCAGGTTTTATGCACTTTTCACTTGCTGCACATAAATTGCCGGCCACATCGAAAATTTGCACTTTGTCGCCGTGTTTCAGTGGTGGCAAACG
>DLOI01000028.1:0-179 GCA_002477185.1 Alphaproteobacteria bacterium UBA7488
AGCCATACCGACATCTTCGGAAGCAAATCTTGTCAAGCGGCGCAAAATATACTTGACATCCTCGCCCCCTTGTATCATGCGTGCCAACCAATACAGCGCTGCATCAACGTCAGACCCGCGCAACGATTTATGTAAGGCGGAAATTAAATTATAATGCCCTTCGCCCGATTTGTCATAAT
>DLOI01000028.1:301-2391 GCA_002477185.1 Alphaproteobacteria bacterium UBA7488
AGGCGCCCGACATCGTCTATCGGCAATGTACGCCCAAGCAAGTTTTCCGCGCGCGCCATAATGGCATCCAACGCTTCATCGTTCAAACGGTTCAACACAAACGTTTTTGTCCGCGACAATAAAGCGGAATTAAGTTCGAACGACGGATTTTCGGTTGTTGCACCAACCAAGACAACAGTGCCGTCTTCAACATATGGTAAAAAGCCGTCTTGTTGTGCGCGGTTAAAACGGTGAATTTCATCGACAAACAATAAGGTTCCTTTGCCAATACGGCGGCGGTTTTGCGCTTCGGCAAAAACTTTTCGCAAATCGGCAACGCCCGAAAAAACGGCAGAGACTTGTTCAAAATGCATATTAGTGGCATCGGCCAATAGCCTTGCAATCGTTGTTTTGCCCGTGCCCGGGGGCCCCCAAAGCAAAAAGGATGTAATCTTGCCCGATTTAATCATGCGCATCAGCGGCGCTTTTTCAGCCAACAAATGGTCTTGTCCGACCACCTGTTCCAACGAGGTAGGACGCAGCCTGTCAGCCAGCGGTTTATCGGCTAAATCTTCAAATAAACTTTTCATATAAGTGTTATAGAACATTTTTGGGTAAAAAACAACGGGAAAAACGGATTTAACACGCAATTTACCGACAAGGTTGCACCTTTTATAAGGCGCCGGTTTTCCTATAAAAGTTATATACGTTATAAAGTTGTAACAAAAACTTTACCGCTGCAGTATTTGCCCTTGTTTCAAAAGGCCGGCAAAACCATAAGCCGCGGCTTTGATTTTCAACGGTTCGTAAGCAGAGGATGTATAATGGGTTAACCAAGTTTTAGCACGAATTTCAGCGGGCGCTTCGGCTAAATCCTCAACCCCGATATGGGCGTCGTTTGAAACCGTTGAAACTTCATGAATAATAGTATGGGCTTTTTGGGCTTGGGGTGTATTTAACAAGCGATATTCATTTCTCACACACATATGGATCATTGCGGGTCTTTGGGTACATATGAATAATAGTATGGGCTTTTTGGGCTTGGGGTGTATTTAACAAGCNNCTCCTTTACCATGGCGCGTCGAAATAATTTCAATTTCTTTGTTAACGTTTATCGGATATGCGTTTGTGTTTTCCATCAATGTGGCATCCAACAACGAACGAACGGATACGCCCGCCAATTTTGCATGCTTTTGACACACCCATTTGTGGTATTGCATCAATGTACCCAAAGACCCGCAATGNNTGTGTGTGAGAAATGAATATCGTGTCAATTTTGGAAATAATATTACGGTGTTGTTTCATTTCCATTTCACGCAATTTGCCGAATATCAAGCTGCCGCAATCCATTAAAACGGCGGATGTTTCATCGTTATTCCATATCAAAAATGACGAATTTCCCAGTTCCGGGGAAAAACCCGACCCTACACCCAAAATTTCTAATTTCATATAACCTCCACAATTTTTCAGCAAATATTATCTAATGACACGGCGGTCACTTTTAAACGCGCATACTTGACAGATGCAAAATTAAATCGGTATCATATAAAATACATTTAGCTTCGTCATTCGTTAAATCCAAGCCGGCACCACTGCTGACGAAAGCTTGAACCTTTTGATTGGCACTGCGGATAATTTTATTTTCAAATTCCGGCGCGGGACCATTAACGGACATTAAATAAGCGTGCGCCGCTCCATACAGCGGATTATCGATAAGGGTAACGACGGTTGGATTTTTCGGCACGTTATGTGTTAATTCTTTTAATGCTTTATGCATTTCGCGAACGATTTCGGGTGTTTGTTTTTCGGACGGGATTAAAAACATCCCGTGTTTTTTCGCCCAAATTCCGGTTGATTCGCGCGATGAATAAACCGAAATCGGGATTGACAAAATCGGTCCGATGACTATGGGCAACGTCCACCAAAATAATCCCGGGACATAACGGTAAGTCATAAAACAAACGCCGCAGCCAATCAATGTATGCCAAATATGGCGCATAAACGCTTCGCGCCAAGGTGTGCCCGTTTCAGCTCGATTTTGAGTATTCCAACCGGCATCCAACCCCAACAAAATATCAAACACGATTTTGGTTTGAAACAACATCATAATT
>DLOI01000028.1:2446-2631 GCA_002477185.1 Alphaproteobacteria bacterium UBA7488
CCGATTTTTGTTTGCGGATAAAAATGGCCGCTACTCCAAGGAATTTTGGCAAAAATAACATCATCATCGATAAAACAAGCAATAAAACAATGCCGACGATATCCATGACCGGCCAGGTCGGAAATAATGTTTTGGTCGGGGCAAAATATGTCGGCGGATAAAAAGCGCGCCACAGGGCGATACCA
>DLOI01000052.1:0-3284 GCA_002477185.1 Alphaproteobacteria bacterium UBA7488
TCGTATGGCGCGGTTCATTCGTTATTTGTATCGGAGCACCCGGAACCGGCAAGACAACAGGTTGTGTTATCCCTGCCATCTTTGAGGCCAAAGATTCATGCTTGATTATCCACGATCCCAAAGGTGAAATTGCCGAAGCTACCAGCGGATATCGAGCTACATTAGGCCCTGTTTTTAAACTGAATTGGGGCGCTTTAGATGATCCGGCAAAAGGCATCCGTTGGCCCTCTTGGAACCCGTTGGGCGGTGATAATTACGGAACGGCAATCCGGCAGTTTCATTTTGCTGCCATTCATCATGCCTAAAAATAATCCTTTGCCGGTTAAAAGCCCAAATTCTTTTAAGTCTTTTTTGGTCGCAACGCGCCCATCGCCAAAGGTTTGAGGCGCTAAAAAATATGGATTTTTAACAGGAATCATTAATTCATACCACAAGAATAAGCCAACCGGAATAATCGGCAGTTTCCAAGCAAAAAAACTGCCCCATGTCGTATGGCGCGGTTCATTCGTTATCCATTCGACTAAAGATTTCCAATACGTTGAGAAGGGCAGGAAAATATTTCCCGAAAAAATAGCTTTAAAATAACTGGCATAGATGCCTCCCAATTCGCCCCAATAACCTTTAATGGCCGCAAACGTAAAAGGTACCCATAACAGCAGCAAAAGCCATAATAAAACAACCCCCAATAACGCACGCCACCACCAAAATTTCAAGGCTTTGCGAGTAGATTCGGATTCTTCTTTAAACCTGAATATTTTAAAATGGTCAAATATCATGATCAATTCCTATTTTTCAAGTTAGATTTTGTGGTTTTGGGTTGCCCTGTAATCCGTTTTGGCTCGTTGGCCCCCGTTTCGTCCGTATCGGTATCTTGATTTGTATCGGTCTGCTGACTTTTCGAATGAACAATCTGTTCTTCATCAATATAAGGTTCATAAACGATTTGTGGAATACGGTCATCTTTCAGTGGAGGTCGGAATAATTCGTTTTGAGGCGTATAAACGCGCTTGTCGGCATTTTCCAATTCTTTTTTTGCATATTCTTGCAATTCTTTTTTCTTGGTTTGTGCAAATTTTAAAGTCGCCGTTTTAATTGCCTTCGCATCCATTTTTTCAACTTCGCGATAATAGTGCATTAACCCTTGTAAACTTAACAATCTGTTCGGGTCAATATAAACCCCGCGCAAATTAACGCCTTCCAAATCAAAAGCCGATAAATCTATCCCCTTTAAATCCACTTTTGTTAAATCCAAACGACGCAAATCCAAATGTAACAAATCGGCTTTTGACAAAAATCGAATATCAATATTGCCCGCCTCAATTTGTTGAATTAAAAACTCCAATGCTGTCAGTTTCTTTAAGTCTTTTTCGTCAATTGCCGTGTTTTTAAGGTTTAATTTGCGTGCGTAAATCTTATTCCAATTGGCACCTGTAAAATCAGATCCTTCAAAATCCACATCTTCGATATATGCTTCAGTGAAATCGGCACCTTCAAAATCGCAATCTTTTGCCGTCGTTTTATAGAAAATAGCACCTGACAAATTAGCGCCTTTTAAACAGGCTCCCGAAATATCGGCTCCTTTTAAATTGACACCCGAAAAATCCCGCCCTTGTAAATTAATCCCCGCTTTGACTGCTTGAACAAGTTCGATTGCACGTTTGTCTGTACGGTAATCATCCCGTACGGATGGCAAAATAAATTCTTGGGTATCAATCCCCAAGGAAAAATACATCATATCCGAATCGGTTATTTTTGTATCTGCAGCTTTCATCGCCGGACGTGTCATTTCTTTTTTCATGAGTGAAATTATAGCATAGAAAAATAAAAAAGAAATAAAAAAAGGATGACTTTTGCTTAAAATTATACTATAAAATGACATGAATATTTAAAAAACGGAGACTTTTATTATGATTTATCTTATTTCTTTGGCGGTCATTTTGTTGGACCAAGCATCAAAAATCTTTATTTTGGATGTAATGAATCCCCCGCAAACGATTGAAATCCTTCCTTTTGCCAATATAGTATTGGCTTATAATAAAGGTGTCAGTTTTTCAATGATGGCAAATTCATCGGTTTACGGCCCATATATTTTAGCAATCGTTGCGCTCTTGATTTGTGCGGGTTTGGTTTGGTGGATGATGAAGGAAAAAGATAAATGGACTCGTGTCGGCATTGCCCTTATCATCGGAGGTGCCATCGGAAACGTTATTGACCGTTTTTTGTATGGAGCCGTTGTCGATTTTGTTGATTTGCATGCATTCGGATATCATTGGCCGGCCTTTAACGTCGCTGATAGTGCGATTTGCATCGGTGCCTTGTTAATTTTATTAAGGGCTTTCAGATTATCCAGGGAGAAAAAAAATGTATAAGATACTTATGGTATTATCATGTGCTTTGTTNNNNCTGAAAAACCGCCGTTGGATGCGACACAAACCGTTAACGGAAAATCTATTGTCGTGCCACCCGAATTTGATGTGCGCCCTTAATTAAAAAGGATAAATTATGACTGATATTTACAATAAATTGCTTGACCATGCAAAGGTAATTAAAAAACTTCAAATGCGTGATTTATTTGAGCAAAATCCGAATCGGTTTAATGATTTTCATGCATCATTTAACGATTTTTTGTTGGATTATTCCAAAAATAATATCACACAAGAAACGATGGATTTATTGATAGAATTGGCAAAAATTTCCAATTTAAAGCAAGCGACAAACGATATGTTTGACGGTAAACGCATTAATACAACCGAAAACCGCCCCGTATTGCATATTGCTTTGCGTAATAGGGACAACCGCCCGATTTTGGTCGATGGTGTGGATGTGATGCCCGAAATCAACAATGTTCTTGAAAAGATGAAAGGTTTTACAGAACAAGTGCGGCTCGGCAAATGCTTAGGTGCGACGGGCAAACCGATAACAGATGTTGTCAATATCGGCATTGGAGGGTCGGATTTGGGGCCCGCTATGGCAGTAGAAGCTTTGAAATTTTACAAAACAGACGCTTTAAATTTCCACTTTGTATCGAATATTGATGGAACTGATATCGTTGAAACACTTAAAAAATGTACACCTGAAACAACCTTGTTTATTATTTCAAGCAAAACATTTACAACGCAAGAAACGATTGTTAATGCAACATCGGCAAAATATTGGCTGGTGGAAAAATTGGGCTTGGATGCCGTTGAAAAACACTTTGTGGCCGTATCAACCAATACCGAAGCCGTACAAAAATTCGGCATTAACCCCGATAACATGTTTATTTTTTGGGATTTTGTCGGCAT
>DLOI01000052.1:3342-6873 GCA_002477185.1 Alphaproteobacteria bacterium UBA7488
AATGTTGACGGGTGCTTTTGAAATGGATATGCATTTTTGGCATACGCCGTTTGAAAAAAATCTGCCCGTAATTTTAGGGTTATTAGGCATATGGTATACCACTTATTTGGGTGCCGAAACAATCGCTGTTTTGCCTTATGACCAATATTTGGAACGCTTGCCGGCCTATTTGCAACAGTTGGACATGGAAAGTAATGGTAAAAGTGTTAAGAAAAACGGCAACAAAGTTGATTACGCAACGGGTCCCGTTTTGTTCGGGGCGCCGGGAACAAACGGACAACATTCGTTTTATCAATTAATTCACCAAGGGACGCATTTAATTCCTTGTGATTTTATTGCGCCTATCCATTCTTTAAATGAATTGGGCGAACATCATGATATATTGTTGTCAAATTTTGTTGCACAACCCGAAGCGTTAATGAAAGGCAAAACACCCGAAGAGTTGCGCGCAGAAGGCGTAAAAGAAGAACTCATTCCGTTTAAAACTTTTTCGGGAAACCGTCCTTCAAATTCCATTTTGTTTGATAAGTTAACGCCCAAAGCGCTCGGGTCATTGATTGCCATGTATGAACATAAAATTTTCGTGCAAGGCGTTATTTGGAATATTGACAGCTTTGACCAATGGGGCGTCGAACTCGGCAAACAGTTGGCAAAAGCAATCTTGCCTGAAATAACCGATAAAAATGCGACACTTACGCATGATAGTTCAACAAATGCAATAATAACTATTGTCAGAGATAAAAGGCTGAAATAATATTTTTAAGGATTTCAAAATGAAAGTCAAAGACAAAATAATCCTCAATAAAACGCTTTATCAAATTCGTTCTTTATCCGATATTGAGCGTCAAAAATTAGGGATTTTTCTCAAAGAAAATATCGAAAAAACAGCTAGCTTTATTGCAACCGAATTGTTTAGTTATATTTATGGTCGTTTGCCTCAAAATCATGTTTTTTATCCATTAAAAATTAAGAATGATTTAACTTTTATGCTCAACAATTTAAAGCAGTATGGAATAAAAGGGCATTATGAATTTATACCAGATAAAGCTCAACAGATTGAATATAATAAGTATTCACAGCTACATAGAACAGCTGTATTGTTGGCTGAAATGCCTTCCCATGAATTTGATGATTATTTAANNGCTAAATGACATAATTAAACCATCCAATACAAAAGAAAAAATCCGGCGCACATTAAATAAAAAAACTCAAGCTGCTAAAAAATCGTTACATATGGTTACGCCTCATCTTAATTTGTTGTGCCATGGCAATGTAAAGGGTTTTTCTCGAATTCTTTTGGTCGCGCTTAAGGCATCTTCATTAACCAGAAAATAAAATTTTCAAAATATTATTTTATCCATAAAGGAATCCCAAAAGGTCAAAGAATAAATGACAATCCGACTACTCCCCCAAAACCTTATCAATCAAATCGCGGCCGGCGAAGTGGTCGAACGTCCATNNGTCCCGCTTCGGCTCTTAAAGAACTGGTTGAAAATGCCATTGATGCGGGAGCAACCAAAATTGATGTAACGATGATTGACGGCGGTAAAACCTATTTTTCGGTCGTTGACAATGGCAAAGGGATGAACAAAGGCGAATTGGTATTAGCCGTTGACCGGCATGCAACAAGCAAACTGCCGGATGAAGATTTATTCAATATTAACTTTTTGGGTTTTCGTGGCGAAGCGTTGCCATCAATCGGTTCGGTATCAAAATTAAAAATTACCTCTCGTCCAAAAGAGGCTTCTGAAGCTTGGAGCATTGAGGTTTTGGGAGGTCGTAAAAACGACCCGATGCCTGCTTCCCATACCTATGGTACTACGGTTGAGGTGCGCGATTTGTTTTACGCCACACCTGCCCGTTTGAAGTTTTTAAAGGCAGCACAAACCGAGTTAAATTACGCCAAAGACGTCATCAACCGTTTAGCCATGGCCTACCCGCATATATCATTTACTTTAACTAACGGCGAACGCGTGTCGATAAATTATGTTAAAACGGATGATTTGTTAACACGTGTTGCGGCAGTTATCGGCAGGGAATTTGATAAAAACGCCGTGGCAATTGATACAGATTATCAAGGTATACATTTATGCGGTTATGTCGGGTTGCCAACCTATTTAAGAGCTACATCCGCCGAGCAATATTTGTTCGTTAATGGGCGTTTTATCAAAGATAAAATGGTTTTGGGGGCTGTTCGCGGTGCTTTTCAAGGGCTTTTGGGACATGGCAACGAAGGGCACCCTGTGTTGGCGTTGTTTTTGACGGTACCGAATGAAGATGTGGACGTAAACGTTCATCCGGCCAAAACGGAAGTAAGATTTAAAGATGCCGCCTCTATTCGCGGGTTGCTTGTCGGTTCCATTCGCAATGCTTTGGCTCAGCACGGGCATAAAACGGCTACGACAATCGGCATCGGTGCATTGGGAAAAGCTGCTCCATCAATTTTGCCGCAGCATCAACATTCGACAGCACCGTCTAAGTTAGATTTTGCTAATGTCGAACCGATGATGAAAATGAATGATTTTTATTCGGTTCGTACTGATAAGGAATACATCAATATTTCTGAAAACAAATACAGTTCATTCAATCCGGATACGCCTTATACCGATTTAAGTGCCGTTGTTGCAAATCCCGATATTCAAACGGATGAAGTGCCGAATTTTGAAATACCCGAAACAACAAGAACAGATATCCAAGATGATTTTCCGCCGTTGGGATTTGCCAAAGCGCAACTTCACAAAACGTATATTGTCGCGCAAACAAAAGACAGCATTGTGATAGTCGACCAACACGCTTCGCATGAACGGTTAACCTATGAAAAAATGATGGACAATTTGGGACAACATGTTGCAACGCAAATGTTGCTAATTCCTGAAATTGTTGATTTAAAGCAACAAGAAGTCCAAACTTTAATGGATTGGCAAGCAGATCTGGAAAAACTCGGATTAGTGATTGATTCTTTTGGTGCGGACAGTATTGTCGTGCGCGAAATGCCCGCCATTTTAAAACGGGTTGACATCAAAGCGCTCATTCAAGATTTAGCCGATACAATTGCCGAATTTGAAGATACGGTTACTCTGCAAGACAAACTTAAAGATATTTGTGCACGAATGGCGTGCCATGGTTCTATCCGAGCGGGACGTATCTTGACGTTGGATGAAATGAATGCCCTGCTTCGCCAAATGGAAGCTTGCGGTACATCGGGGCAATGTATTCATGGGCGCCCGACATATGTCGAATTAAAATTAAACGATATCGAACGTTTGTTTGGACGTAAAAATTAATTAACCGATTGTTTGTTTATTTTAACGAATTTTTAAATACCCTTATGAATCAGGCTAATATTTATTCCAATCCTTAAGAGTTATTGCCCTTTTGCGAAAAAATACCCCCCCCCTGCCTAGCCGAGGGTTTTCGGATAAAAATAAAAAGGGCGTATCAAACGCCCTTTAAGATTACTTAATTTCCGTCATTCCCATCATGTAGGGTTGCAAGGCTTTCGGAATTCTAATCGAACCATCGGCTTGCTGT
>DLOI01000052.1:6961-16664 GCA_002477185.1 Alphaproteobacteria bacterium UBA7488
CCACGGCGCGCTTGCCAATCCATTAACGACGAACAACTGTGCGTTTCACGGTATTTGCCTTCAGACGGCACCCACACTTCGGCATCATGCATCATGTATTTGCCCATGCCCATATCGCCCGTACAATTTTGAATAATTTGATACGGCAATTCAAAATCCTGCAAAATTTCTTCAGTATTATTCAATAAGAAATAATGCATTTTTTCCATTTCTTCCAAATTGTCGCGCATTAAAACGTACTGTTCGGTTTTGTTGAATTGGTGAACGCGAATGAGGCCGCGCGTATCGCGCCCTGTTGCACCGGCTTCACGGCGCAAGCATGGCGAAAAACCTGCATACATCATCGGCAAATCATTTTCGGTCAATAATTCATCCCGATGCAAACTGTTCAAAATAACCTCAGCTGTCCCGATTAAGTATTGATTGTCTTTTGGCATTTCATAAACGCTGTCCGGGTCGGCAGGGAAATGCCCCGTCCCCAATAAAGCACGTTCATCGCATAAAACCGGCACACTGATGGGCGTAAACCCTTTTGATGCCAATTTATTCAGAACATATTGGTGGACAGCCAATTCATATTGAACCATAACGCCCTTTAACCCTACGGTGCGCGTACCTGAAATTTTCGTGATGCGGTTTGTTTCCAATAAACCTTTACTTTCCAGCAATTCCACATGGTCTTTGGGTTCAAAGTCAAATTTCGGCGGCGTGCCGACTTGGCGAATAACAACATTTTCGCTTTCGTCTTTCCCAATAGGCGTACCTTCTTTGGGAATTGTCGGCGTTGATAACATCATTGTGTATAATTGGTCTTCAAGTGGTTTTAATTCGGCCGTCATTTCTGTGATTTTAATGCCCTCTTCCTTAGATTTTTGAATCAAAGCGGGACGCGTTTCGTTTGTTGCCTTTTTAATTTCATTAGTCAAACGGTTTTTTTCTTCTTGAGCCGCTTGTACAGCCGTTTTTAACGATGTGACTTTTTTATCTAACGCCAAAAGTTCATTAACGTTTAAACTTAAACCTTTTTGCTGTGCAGCCGTTTGCACTTTTCCGGGATTTTCCCGAATAAATTTAATATCTAACATATTATACTCCTTACATAAAAAATCTTAAAATGCCCATGAAATATGGATAAAGAACATTTATAAACCAGCTGATAATATTAATGCCGAATATGGAAGGCATGAAAAGCAAACCGATTAAGACAAACATACCATATGGTTCAGTTTTCTGATATTCTATACTTAATTTAACGGGAAGTAAAGAGGAAACTATACGTCCTCCGTCCAATGGCAATATCGGCAGCAAATTAAAAATACATAAGACAAGGCAAATTGCGATACCGTTTTCTAAATTTAAAAAGAGCCAATGCAACATCGGCCCATCGGGCACTATAAATAACAAAATCCGCAATACAAGTACGAAAATAACCGCCAAAAGTAAGTTTGACAGAGGTCCTGCAGCCGCAACCAATCCCATATCGCGTTTCGGATGGCGCAAATTGCGGTAATCGACCGGTACTGGACGCGCCCATCCAATCAAAAACGGGGCATGTGCCAACAATAAAACCCCCGGTACCAATAAACTGCCAATTGGATCAATATGGCTTTTAGGGTTCAAAGTCAAACGTCCCATGGCTTTAGCCGTGTAATCACCCAGTTTCATAGCAACATACCCATGTGCCACCTCGTGTACAATAACACTTAATAATAAAGGGATAATCCAAGTAGTTGCTGTGTAAATTATATCATGCATTTCTTAATCCTTGCGCTTGTTCTAATCTGTTTAAGGCGTCTGATGTTAAATCATAAACAACGCCGGCAATTTCTTCCATTTCATCCATATATCCGTTGCAATGCAAGACACAATCGCAGCTGGCATCCAACGTTCGACAACTCAATTCTCCTAATGTTCCGTATGCTTTTAAAGCACCCATTGTAATATCATCGCAAATCAAGAAGCCATCAAATTTTAAGTTAGTGCGAATATAGGTTAAAACTTTTTTAGATAAGGTTGCCGGTAAATCTGCATCCAAAGCCGTATATACCACATGGGCGGTCATCCCCCAAACAGGCATTTTAATTTGATGAAACGGTAAAAAATCAGTTGCCTCAAGTTCGTTCAATGAATTTTTAACAACGGGCAAACCAATATGCGGATCAACTTTTGTTCGTCCATAACCGGGTATGTGTTTGACAACCGGCATTAATCCGTTTCTTAAAGCCGTTTCAACAGCTGTTTGTCCCAAGGCAGCAACAATTTTTGAATTATTTGAGAAACATCGTTTTACCATTATTTCGTGCGTGTCAGGCATGGCCACATCCAAACAGGGCCAACAATCAACATCTATGCCGACGGATAATAAATCGGCCGCTAAAATTTCAGCATGCTTTTGAACGCCATTTATGCCTTTTTGAGGGGCTTGTTCATACCAATCCCCATACGTTTTATTCCACCCAAGCCCCGTCCAATAGGGAGGCCAAAGCCGTGTGACACGACCGCCTTCTTGGTCAACCAAAACAGGGGCATCAGCTCTACCAACCGTTTTACGGAACTCGGCAGTCAATGCCCTAACCTGCTCGGGATTATCGACATTTCGGTCAAATAAAATAAGCCCCAAAGGGTTGACCCGTTTAAAAAAATCCTTTTCTTGGACCGTTAATCGGGTGCCTTGACACCCGAAAATAACAGCCTTAATAGGTTTAAAATTTGTCATTATTTGGCCGGGATACAATCTTGTTTTCTTGCTTTTAGTTTTGTGCACAACTCATTTGCCATATCGCGCGTTTTAAAGTTGCCGACACGCAAACGGTAAAATGTACCTTTACCTGGAATATCCGCTTTGGCAATTTGATAAGACATGTTGGATAATAATGCCTTATTTTTAGCTAAAATGGACGGCCATGCTTTTTCAACGGCTTCACGGGTTGATGACGACATTAACTGTGCGCTCCAAATACCATCTGCCGCTTTGGCAGGTGTTGCAACTTTTGTTGTTTTTACGACCGCCGGGGTTGGTTTTGGTTTAGTAATTTTTTTTGGCGCTTCTTTTTTGAGTGGCACTTCTTCCACTTTCGGTGTTTCTTGAATACTGACAGATGGCATATCGGCAAGTGGATTAAAGGATTTGACCTCCTCCATTGAAACAAAAGCTGTATCGGGTGCGTTATTTTCAATGGCCAAAATTGTTGGTACAACCGGTTTTTCGGGTTCAGGAAATAAACTTTCCACTTTCGTATCAATATTGTTGGTACGGATACGGTTATAAACCAATTTATCTTGATCGGGTATATTCATGCCGCCCGGTTGTTCGGGTCGCACTTTAACAGGTTCCTGAGTTGCCGAAATTGTAACAATTTCATCACTGTTATCAGCCTTCTCACCAAACGCAAAAAATCCGATTAAAATAAGTGCCAAAATACCGATAAAAATAGCTAAAGCGATAATATGCAATTTCATGGAAGAAAATTTTTTTTCTTCAAAATCGTTCATTGGATCATAAGCCGGGCGTTCAGCATATTCCGCTGTGAAATCATACAAACTTGCGTCATCGGTCTCAACGACTTCTTCTTTAACTTCTACATCCAAAGACAACGTCGGTTCTTTGCGATTGGCAATATCTTCAGAAAATTCTCTGATTTTGTCGAACTCATCCATAAGGGCCTCCTAAAACATATATAAATTATATAGAAAGTTACCATACTCATGCCAGGCTGACAAGCATTATTTTAAATTTTTTTATAAAACGTTTAAAAAATACTTGACGATGCATTAAAATTCATGTATGTTTCTTTACGATTTATCTACCAAGTCAAGGCGGATATGGCGGAATTGGTAGACGCAACAGACTTAAAATCTGTCGGGATTTATTCCCGTGCCGGTTCGATTCCGGCTTTCCGCACCATATAATAAAAAGGCTGACCTTAAGTGTCAGTCTTTTTGTTTTATAAACTTAAACAACTAATACAGCTTTTTATCAATAAAACTTGTTATGCAAAGTTCAAATTCTTTAAAATTTTAAATTTTGATGCGCTGTGTAACAACTTAAAATTGAAATTTAATATTCATCATTTATAAAAATTAAGACGATTCGTATAAAAATACGCGTATTTGTGGTAATTATACCCCCGATATGCATATAATGGCTGTACTAATTTACAACGCAAGATTGTAATAACCTGAAAACTAAGTATACTATTCAACCTATAATTGCAATTCAATAAAAAATTTTATAAAAATAAGTTATTGAAAACAAAATAAAAATAAAATTAATAATTAACAAATAGTTAACTTTGACCCTTTTCGCTTGCATAAAATTTTAGGCTCGCCTAAACTTTAGTTGTTATCTAATGTATTGTGATACATTGAGATCAAATTTAAAAAAAAGGAGGACAATATGTTCAAAAAAACTCTATTACTCTTAGGTGTTATGGCATTGGCTACACCGGCAATGGCCACTGAGCTGACTAATCCGTTTTACACGCCCAACAAAGGTCATGTTGCATCTGTGACTTCATTGGAAGCGTCCCGTTATCAAGATAAGGATAAATCCGGTTACAACGGACGCCAATATGACAAAGTTTTATCCGAAGCGCTCAGCTATGGTGTCACGGATGAAATCTCTGTTGATGCCGCTATTTCAAACACATGGATGAGACAAGCACCGAAAATGGGTATCAGCGAGGTAAATAAAGAGGATACAAATATTGATTGGGTACTCGGCGGTACATATACGTATGGCACGGGTCCGGTTAAAATGCAAGGTAAATTGGCTTACGGTCAAAAAGAATCATGGTCGCATGAAAACGGTGGCGCTTATAAATATGTAAAAGCTGATGCCAAAGCCGGCTATGATTTTGGCGTTGTTTTGCCGTATGTACAAGCATCATGGGAAATGCCACTTTGGGCCAGTCATGATGGCGCAGATAAACCAATTTATCTTGTCCGCGGTGCGGCCTATAAACAATGGTGTAATAAATTGGCAACGGATTTAGGTATTGCTTATACACACTTTGAAGGTTCGGAGGTTTCAACTTGGACTGTTGACGCCGAAGTTTCTTATTTCTTAACACCCGATTGGACATTGGGCATGTATGGTAATTATGCTTTTGACGGACGTTCAAAAGACAGAGGTACCGTTTATGCAGAAAAAATCGGATTGCGTCTGCGTACTCAATTCTAATTTTTTCACAAAGTACCAAGGCACCGCCCCTTGTTGGGCGGTGTTTTTTTAGTTTTGAACTAAATTTCAAAGTTATCTGATGTACTGAGTGTTTTTACATTTTAGAATTTTCTTGCTAGAAATACTTATTTAGCATAAATTGTAATGAAAAGCGCACATAAAAAGAAATAGACTATCAAAAAATGTTTATTTCTCAAAAACCAAAATTCGAATAATACCACCCAAATCACAGTGTGCCGATAAAAACTTCCAATTATTTTGTTGCATTATCGTTTTAACATCTTCCGATTGCCCCTGCCCGATTTCAAAAAACACTTTCGTGGTATTATTTATCACATTATGTAGAGTTTTTGCTAATTGTCGATAGGCATTCAGACCGTCTTCACCGCCATCCAATGCCAATAGCGGATCATAAATTTTTACTGCATTTTCTAGATTTTCAATTTCTTTAGTCGGAATATATGGCGGATTGGATATAATAATATCGAATGTATCAATTCCTTGGAACCAATCAGGCAACATAAAATCTTTTTGAATTAATTTTGCCTGTAAACCTTTTAGATTTTCTTGCGCAATTTTTAATGCCGCATCGGATATATCCAACCCAACTCCCACCGCATTTGGATATTCAGATAATAAAGACGCCAATAAACAACCGCTGCCCGTCCCGATATCCAAAATTTTTAGCGCTTTATTATCAATAGGATAATAAGACAAAACGGTCTCAATCATTGTTTCGGAATCCGGGCGCGGGTCAAGTACATCTTTTGAAGTCTTGAATACAAATTTCCAAAACCCTTTTTCACCGATAATTTTGGACACGGGCTCACCGGCTTTTCGCCGTTCTATGAACTCGACAATTTGATTTTGTGTCGGCAAACGCCCATCACAAAATATACGTGCATCCAATTCAGGTGTTGGCGAAAATCCCTTTAATTTCGTAACAATATCTTGAAAATCCATTATTCATTTTCCGTCAAACGCGCCATTTGGTCTTCCGCAACCAATGCTTCAATAAATTCATCTAATCCAGTGCCATTCATGACATCGCCAAGTTGATAGGATGTTTTATTAATCCGATGGTCGGTAACGCGGCCTTGCGGAAAATTATAGGTGCGTATACGTTCTGACCGATCGCCCGAACCAACTTGGTTTTTACGGTTATCAGAACGTTCTTTGTCCAATGCTTGGCGTTGCATATCATACAAAGCCGTGCGCAAACGGGTCATAGCCTTCTCTTTATTTTTAAATTGAGAGCGTTCTTCTTGACACTCAACAGCAATACCGGTAGGTTTGTGAACAATGCGAATGGCAGAATCCGTTTTATTAACGTGTTGGCCGCCTNNCCCTGCCCCTGATGCGCGGCACGTCATAATATCCAAATCGGCATCATTAATTTGAACGTCAACTTCGGTGGCTTCGGGCAAGACAGCTACTGTTGCTGCCGATGTATGAACGCGCCCCCCTGATTCAGTTTCAGGCACCCGTTGAACACGGTGAACGCCCGATTCGAATTTTAATTTTGCAAAAACACTGTTGCCGGAAATTTGGGCAACTGCTTCTTTATAGCCGCCCAAGCCTGTATCGTTAACGGACAACATTTCAAATTTCCAACCTTTTGTTNNCCGTAACGTTCATACATGCGAAATAATTCCGCCGCAAATAACGAAGCTTCTTCGCCACCGGTGCCTGCACGAACTTCCAACATAACGTTGCGATCATCCGCTTCGTCTTTAGGCAACAATAAAATTTGAATTTCTTTTTCAATAGCCGGCAATTTTTCCTTTAAGGCATAATATTCTTCGGTCGCGATTACTTTGAATTCCGTTTCCATGTCGGGGTCATTCATGATGGCTTCGGCTTCCAACATATCGGCATGCATTTTTTTGTATTTACGCCCGGCTTCAACCAACGGTTCAAGGTTGCCGAGTTCTTTTGACAACTTTACGAACGTTTCACCGTCGGGCCCCTCTGCCAATAAGGCAGTCAATTCGTCGGCTCTGGCTAAAATCGTTTCTAATTTTTGTTCAAACTGCATTATAATATCCTTTATTTTACTAATTCAAATATGAAATCAGACAGAGAGCTTTTCTCTGTCTGAAACATGCTTTTAATCCCTGCTATCGAAAATTTTCAATATTTAAGGGGAAACCGTTTAAAAATTTTCCTTTTTCGCCCAACTGACGAATGGGCTTATTATCCACATATACTTTTAATGCACCGGCATTGGCTGTTCGAATGCGTAAATCTTCGGCACGTTCAGGCAAATTGTAACGATCGCCCGGATACAAAACGCGTTCAAACACCGTACCGTCATCATCCATAATGCGAATCCAAACTTCATCGGTAGCAACCAATGCCATACCCTTGATTTTGTTTGTGCCATATGTTTTTACTGCAGGTGTCGGCGCGGGCGTTGTTTCGGGCGCCTTCATTTGAACAGTTTTTTCCTCATTTTGAATAATCGAATCGGCAACTACAGGTGCCGTTTCTAAGTCAGCGCTTACTACTTTCGCTGTTGCAAGTGTTTTTTGAGGTTCTTCAACAAGCTGATTTATTTCTTCAATAAAAGTTTCCTTCAAAACAGCCGGAGTCGTCAAGCTGACATAAATATACCAAATTAAATAGATAATTAATAAAACGATTAAAGCGTTTAAAATCGTCTTGAACGATGGCATTAAATTGGAATTTTTCGGAATAGGCATTTGAGCCTGCTCAACCTTAATTTGTGAAGTTTCCTTATGGAATTCTTCCACCAAAGCCTTGGCATCCAATCCCAAAAATAACGCATACGAACGCAAAAAACCGCTTGCGTACGAAAGCCCGGGAAAGACGTAATAATGCCCCTTTTCAAGAGCCTCCAAGTAAACCTCTTTAATCCGTAATTTTTGGGAAACTTCCGCCAAAGAAAATTTCTTTTTTTCGCGCGCATTTTTAAGCGCTTCGCCAATAGTTAATCGCCCGTTGGGTGATTTAAGCGGTGTATCGTCAGGATTAATTTCTTTGGTAATGGTGTCCAAATCCAAATGGACAAGCGATTCTTTCTTTTTGCGCGGCATAGATAACCTCTTAAAGTTTTAGGTTTTATTTTAAGATAATACTTATTTTTATTTCTCTTGTAAAGCCCTTATTTAATGTATTGAAAAAATAAAATCAAGATAGCAGCCAATCCCAATGCTGGACCGAAAGCTCCGGTACGTTTATGGTGCCATATGGCCCAAAGCGAAAAGAATGCGAAAGAAAGGACCAATGTTAAATTAAGTCCCATATAACCGAGCCACGCACCCAAAGCTGTGACCATTTTCACATCGCCGGCCCCGAATTCGGCCTTGCGAAATAAATTCATAACAAAAACAGACAAAGTTGAAAGTGCATAACCGAACAATGCACCAAAAAAAGCATTTTGAGGGGTTAAAAGATTTGTAAATATGGTGAATCCGAAACCCAAAAATAATAAAGGCACTGTCAAAAAATCGGGCAACAAATAATATTGTTGGTCAACCGCCATGGATAAAGCCACAATATATAAAAACATGCTGGACCATATAATATATTCGGCGCCGATGAATTTGTATGCACATCCGAACAAAAACATTAATATTACACCCCAAATAATTGAAAATAAAGATATTTTAATCCATTTAAGTTTTAATAATTTTGCTCTTTTGGTATTATGAGCTTGTGGGAAATGCGGTTTATGCCAAAAAGTCGCCAAGACCAACCCAGGGTCGGCGGGTAAAATTTTTCCAAAACGACTGGCAACGGCGGGAATACTAAGTCCCAATAAAAAGCCTGTGAACAACGTCAAGAGCATTTGGTTGTTAATTCCTTGAAATAAGAGTTAAAGTTAAATTCCCTTATAAATAAAATTTGGCATCTTAGCAAGATTTTTCTTTTATTTTAAGTCAAAAAAAACTATAATGATGAACGCTTACGCAAATAAGGAGTTTAAAATGTTACGCGATGAATTAAAAAAACAATTAGTTGAAGCTATGAAAAGCAAAAATGATGCCGTTGTCGGCACAATCCGTTTAATTAATGCAGCGATTAAGCAAAAAGATATCGAAGCACGCCCCGGCGGCAATATGGACGGTATTGATGATGCGGCTATCTTAAGTTTAATGCAATCAATGATTAAACAACGCCGCGAAAGCATTGACATGTACACAAAGGGCGGTCGTCCTGAATTGGCAGCGGCGGAACAACGCGAAATTGATGTTATACAAACGTTTTTGCCTAAACAAATGTCTGAAGATGAAATGAAACAGGCTATCGGCAACATTATTGCCGCAACGGGTGCATCTACTATTAAAGACATGGGAAAAGTTATGGGTGCCTTACGCGGTAAATACGCCGGTCAAATGNNCAGCTTCAAACCTCATAAAACAAATGTTGGCCGGCTAATGGCATTCCCCCCGCGTTTTTTGGATGATTTACGGGATAAACTTACTCTTTCTGATATTATCAGGGGGAAAGTTAAACTTACTCAAAAAGGTAAAGAATTTACCGGTCTTTGTCCGT
>DLOI01000052.1:16693-19583 GCA_002477185.1 Alphaproteobacteria bacterium UBA7488
TAAAGGCTTTTATCATTGTTTCGGATGCGGCGCCCACGGCGATGTTATTAAATTCATGATGGAATCCGAAAAAATGCCGTTTTTGGAAGCTGTTGAATATTTGGCGGGCAAAGCGGGTATGAGCATGCCCAAACCGTCGGCCGCTCAAATCGAACGCGACCAAAAGCAATTTGGTTTAACCGAAATTATGGAAGCTGCGTGCCAGTTTTATCAAGACCATCTGTTCGGTTTAGGTGGTGCGGCCGCACGCGCGTATTTAATGAGCCGGGGTATTTCCGGCCACGTAGCCAAAGCTTTTCGATTAGGGTATGCCCCTCATGGATCAGCTTTGACAGCTCACATGCAATCCAAAGGATATAATTTGGACGATTGTGTGGCGTTGGGTTTGGTTTTGCGTAACCAACAACGGGCAACGGTTCACGATTATTTTTACGACCGCATCATGTTCCCTATTTTGGATCGCCGTAAAAGAGTTATAGGTTTTTCGGGGCGTATTATGGGCAAAGGCGAACCGAAATATTTAAATTCGCCCGAAACCGAATTGTTTCACAAAGGGGAAACTTTATACGCATTGCCCAATGCGATCGACACGATGCGAAAAAAAAATGAAGCTATTTTAGTTGAAGGCCAAATGGATGTCATCGCATTACACTGTGCCGGATTTACCGATGCCGTCGCACCGATGGGAACGGCGCTAACCGAGCATCAATTGGATATGTTATGGCGTTACTGCGATGAACCGGTTATTTGTTTCGATGGCGATATGGCCGGCCGTCGGGCCAGCGTGCGCGCCGTCAACCGGGTGCTGCCAAATCTTACGCCCGGCAAATCATTGCGTTTTGTTTGGTTACCCGAAGGATTTGATGCGGACGACATGATACGCAAAAAATCGCCCGATGCTTTTCAAAAAGTATTAAGCGCTGCCAAACCGATGACATTTGCCGTGTGGAATATGTTATTGGATGGGCGTTCGACCGACACCCCCGAACGAATGGCAAAACTTAAAAAAGATGCCCTTGAAACGGTTGCGCAAATTAAGGATGAAACAGTACGTTCTTTTTATACTAAAGATATTAAAAACAAAATTTGGAAACTGCAAAATGACCAAGGAAAATCAAAAAAAACATTGCCGTTTCAATCTTCTGCCCCGATTTTACCCCCTACTCCGGGTATCACACAAGCAAAAATGATGCTAGCATATTTAGTAAATTATCCCCACATTTCGCAAAAAATTTTGGAAGACATATCCGTCCTTAATTTTGCGCAAAAAGCTCTTGATGATGCGTTGCAAGAATTGACCACCATAATTTTGGACAAGCCCGAAATTATGCAGGATGAAATGAAGAAGTGTATATCTGAAGACACGAAAATTTTGTTGTCGGCCGAACTTGAAATGTTACAAAAATCCGACCGCAGCGAAAAACAAGTCATGAATGAATTGCTTGAGTGGATTCAGAGCGCGCGCATTAAAGCAATTGAACGGGATATTGCCGCTTTAACGAAAGAATACTTTGAACATCCCCTTCCACAAACATGGACAAAAATCACTGAACTAAAGAAAGAGATTGAAAACCTAAGCGAAAGTGAATAATTTTATTGACATTTTTAGCATAAATACATATAGTACCATATAATTTGTTTTTTAAGTAACCTTGAAACGAGGGGTTTTTTGTATGAATTCAACTCCCATGAATGAAGATTTGACAAACGATACATCAGATATCAGCGCAGTAGATTCTAAGTTGTTAATGAAAAAGCTGATTGAAAAAGGTAAAGAGCGCGGCTTTTTATCGATGAATGAACTTAAAAAAACATTGCCTGCCGAATCGCGCACGGATGAAGCGTTGGAAACGATTATTTCTTCGTTCGCCAATANNTCTTCGTTCGCCGATATGGGAATCAACATTATTGACGGAACGGAAGATATTGCCGATTTAACGGAAAGCATGAATAATCCGAATGCATTGGTAGCGACGGAAGATGATACGGCTGTAGTCGAAGCGGACACAGGCGCGCGTATTAATGACCCTGTACGTTTATATTTGCGAGAAATGGGCGCCGTTGAATTGTTGTCCCGTGATGGGGAAATTGCTATTGCTAAGCGTATTGCGGCGGGTGTCGATGTTGTTATGTCGGGATTGTCAGAAAGCGCGCATGTTATGGAATCTTTGTCAACGTGGAACAAAAAGCTGATCGCCGGCACAATGTTCTTGCGCGAAATTATTGATTTAGAAGCCACTTTTGAAGAAGCTCCAAATAAAGAGCAAATTGAAAAAGCTGAAAAAATCAGGAAAATGGCAGCTGCTGAATTGGCTAAAGAAGAAAAAGCCATGAAAAAAGAAGAAATGCCTGTTCAGCAAGAAGTTGAAGAGTTGGTTGAAGAAGATTTATCTGACGACANNCTTTGTTTCAACGGGGGCAGGGGAAGAAGATTTATCTGACGACATGGCTGAGGAAGACGACGAAGAATCCGAAGAAATAATTGATGATGAAGAAATCATTATCGAGGATGATACGCCAAAAGAAACAGAAGATGAATTTGACGAAGATGACGATTCAACTATGTCTGTCAGTCAGATGGAAGAAAATCTGATGCCACAAATTCTGATTGCTTTCAAAGAAATTGAAACGCTTTACAATAAATTTAAAAAAGTACAACAAGAACGCATGACGGCATTGTTAAGTGGTAAGCCCATCCCTGCCCCCGTTGAAACAAAGTACAACACATTGCGCAAATCATTGGCTGATAAATTGGTCAATATCCATTTAAACCCGACGTGTTTGGAGCAACTTATCGAACAAATTACCGACGTAAACCAACGTTTGATGATGTTGGAAGGCAAATTAATGCGCTTGGCAATGATGGCCATCAGAATTTGTGGCATCAGAT
>DLOI01000068.1:0-6751 GCA_002477185.1 Alphaproteobacteria bacterium UBA7488
TTTAGGTTGGGATTAATCGATACCTTTGATTTCAAAGCGCGTCCACGATGGCCACTTGACACTTTGTAGAGATTAGTCTATATAATTTGATGATATTAACAATAAAGGAGAACCCAAAATGGACATTGTTACCGATAACACGTTTGAAGCCGAAGTATTGAAATCCGCCAAACCCGTACTAGTTGATTTTTTTGCCACGTGGTGTGGACCATGTCGTCAAATGTTGCCGATTGTGACTGAATTGGCAACAGAAATGGCCGATAAAGTTAAAATTGTTAAAATGGATGTGGATGAAGCACCCAAAACACCAAGTGATTATGCTATTCAATCCATTCCAACAATGATTTTATTTAAAGACGGAAAAGTTTTGGATCAAATTACGGGCGCATTACCCAAATCCGAATTGGCTAAATGGATTAATTCAAAGATTTAATTTAATCAATTAAAAGTCTGATTATTATATAAAATTACAGCCTTTTTATAAAGGCTGTAATTTTAATATTTGAAGGAAATTGTTTAAACAGAGATGTTCCAATGTTTGTTATAGTTAGCAGTATCGCAAACTAATACTATTAGAATTAAGGAATAATAAATTGTTTATATAAGAATGTCATCCAAATTCCAAAGTCCCTGTTTGCCCGAAATTAGGATTTCTTTGTGAGGCAGATGGACATTCTCAAGTTTCCATGCGTATCGACCTTCCTTATAAAACCCCCAATCAAGTTCTTGTTCGCCTAAACCAGATAAAAATTGCGGTGTCATTAAAATGCAATCCGTAATATCGGCAAACGCCACTACTTGCCCGAATTTTTCAGGATGCAGACCATATTTTTCGGCCAAAATTTCATCAAAAGGACTCATTTTTCGACAAGCTGCATGAATAGCCAATGTCCCACGAAAATGCGTACGCCAACACCTCGTTTCATAGTGTTTTAAACCTTTTGCAATTGCCTCGGCATATGGCTGCCATAATGTTAATGCTTTCATAAATGCCTCTTTACCTTTAACCCTTCGGATAGAAAACCAAATCTTCCAAAGGTTTACGGTCATTTTTATAACGGTCAATCGGTTTTTGCGTACCATCCTCACCATAACCGACAGCCAAAATATTAATCGGAACCCAATTTTCGGGCAGGGCGAATTCTTGTTGGATAATATCTGGTTTAAACCAACATATCCATACGCTTCCAAGCCCTAATTCCGTTGCTTTGAGCATCATATGAGTTGTAACAATGCTTGCATCAATATCCAGCAACGTTTTGCCATCATACGGACGATCCCATACACATGATGCATCTGAACATACAATAAATACCAAAGGTGCACCGAATGTTTTGGTTGCTTTGTTAATTTTATCTATGTTTTCCTTATTATTCAAAACAATAATCCGTTGCGGTTGCCGATTGGCGCCCGTAGGAGCCAATCTGGCAGCTTGCAAAATATCATTAATTTTTTCTTGTTCAACCGGCCAATCTTTATACGCGCGCACCGAACATCTTTTTTTAATCAAATCATCAAAATACATTGTTACCTCCCTTTTATATTTTACATAGCTCAAGTATAAGAAAATTTTTAATGGACGACAAGCATATTATGAATAGGATGAGGGTAATCTTCTAAAATGTACAGATTTTTTTAAATTCCAATTGTAATTTGTATAAAAAGGATTATAATAACAACGAAATTGGGATATCGTCTAATGGTAGGACAGCGGATTCTGACTCCGTCAATCCAGGTTCGAGTCCTGGTATCCCAGCCAATTTCGGTCTTATCATCTTTATCACATTTATAAAATGATAAATAAAATCAACTTAATACAAACACTTTTGTGAGTATGTCCGAAATAAATAAATATTCAAATCATTCGAATTAATCTTTAATTTATTATAAATCCCTTTGTTTCAGCCATTACCAGGACATTTTTATGAATAATCAGTCCGATTCTAAGGCTGATGAATGTAGAAATATACGTTTTTAAAGAATTAGCTCGCTCAAAATTGATACAAATTTAAGAGCAGGGTATCTTTGCAAAAACTTGTAAGGCTGAATTAATAATTATAAAAGTTAACGTTATATTAATGCGCTTATTTTCAATAAATTTAAATTTTATAAGTTTTAAATATCTAAAACATAAAAATGCGACTTATTACCACACAAATACTTAACGGGCATTGAAATCGTAAAAAGCGAACTGATAATAAAACACGAAACCTCATCATTTATTCACAAAGTTATCCACAGATGAAATAACATTATGATTTATAAGGGAAGTTTGTAATTTTTATTACATCAATTTGTCGCATAATTTGTATTATGTATACAAATATATGTTCAAAAAAGGGGCGGCAATAATTATGATAATTTTTCAATATATTACTTCATTTATTAATGTGAAACTTTCATGAATTTTACGCGCGTGAATTTGATTTTTTTTCTTTTTTCAGATTCTTTAATACACATGTGCCATTGCGACAAATATGTTTCGTGAAATGTGTTATCGCGCAATTATTCTCTTTTTGATAATATGAACACTGTAAGCGATTTTGATTAATAATCGCCAATGCTTCTTTCAAACGTTCCATCGGATTGTCATTAACATTGACCATATGCATTATGTTTTTAAAATATGGTCTGATTGCATCACATTGAGAACGATAAATATTTAATCTTTGTTTAATGGTTTCCGGGGTATCATCTTCTCTTTTTTGAAGCGCACTATGGCAATAATCGCATTCATTTTCAATTTTCGGGGGTTTTAATTGCGCATGATATGAAGCACCACACGCACATATTACTCGACTGCAGGAACGCTCAATAACATTTTCATCTGTACAAGACAATTCAACAAACATTTTAAGCTTAACAACATTTAATTTTTCAAGATAACGTATAAATTTTGCTTGCTGTACATTGCGTGGATAACCATCTAAAACAATAAAACCAGCATCGTTTCGGCTTAACAAATTTTCAATTAATATTTTATTGACAATCCTATCTTCAACCAAAGAACCATCAGCGCGTGCCAATCCCATAGAACGCAAAATATTGCCGGTAGAGACCGTATTTTTTTCATCGAAATGTTGAATTAGCGAACTCTTTCCAGAAGCAGGGGGTCCGAATATCATATAAACATCAATCACTTAAACCTCACAGTTAAAGCTGAATCCATCATATCCGGGCCTGACGTAGCTAGGTAGTTCATTACACAAAGTATTATAATCCATCCGGGTACCCATATGTGTCAAATAAACATGCTCAGGATGAATATCATCAATCCATTTCAATGCCTCAGGCAAACAAACATGCTTATTACTGGGCTCACGCGTTGTAACGCCTAAAACCCACGTTTTAATGCCACGCAATAAATCAAACCCCTTTTGTTCCATTGTCAACACATCCGTCGAATAAGCAAACTGGCCAATTTTAAACCCCATTGACCAATCCTGACCATGGTTTTGCAAAATAGGAACAATCTCTAATTCATTAATTTTAAAAGGTTTATATTCTTCAATTGTTTGAATTTTCAAACCATTCGGATTAAGCAAATATGGTACCAACCCCTTAAATTTATCCTGGTGATAACCACTGATATAAACCGGTAGCGGCTTATCTTTCAACAAGGAAACCAAGTCCCCTGCTCCTGCCATATGGTCTTGATGAGAATGCGTATAGACGACAGCATCAATTCGTTTTATCCCTGCCCTGACCAATTGTAAACGTATTTCCGGCCCCGTATCAAATAGGACCGTCGTTTGCTCAGTTTGAACCAGCAAACCGCACCTCGTACGATTATTTTCGGGCGTGGTCGGATCGCAATCCCCGTATCCTCTTGAAATGCTCGGAATACCATAAGACGCCCCTGAACCCAAAATAGTGACTTTCATTTATTTCACCCCTATCTAAAACGATTAAAAATTTTATCTACAAACTTTTCTTCTTTAAAAATAACGCTGATAAGATTGTTGACAGCGCCATCAACATCGGTTATTTCACTTTTTTCATTTGGTGCGTTAATAAAATTTTTAATACACATTATATAACTTAAATACGTTTCATCCGACATATGTTTTATATAATCATATAATTTGTCGTAAGTGTCAAAATCTTTTTTATTTATAAAGCATTCCTGAGGAATATAAGTATCAATATCATCGGCGCCCAAATAAATCGGAACAGCACCGCCATTCATTACATCCCATATTTTTTCCGAAATATAATTTTTTGAAAAACTATTTTCGTAAGCAAAAACAAACCGAGCCTTTTTTACCGTTTCTTTTTTATTTTTTGCATAACCTTTGTATTGTCGGTCGAAATCTTTCCATGATTCGGGCTGAATTGTCGATTTCATTTTATTCCACCCTTGCCCATAAAACTCGAAATCTTCCGGATGATTTTCAATAAACCATTTAACCAAATTGCGACGCTCGTGATACAAAGAACGATTTGGTACATAATTTAAATTGCTGGCAATTTGCATACTCAAAACTGTTTTTTGTTTTAAATCCACATCTTGATAAGAATCAAAAGAATAAATCAATCGCATATAGTGATATTTTTGATTATCAACTAAATCTTTATCGTAAGTAAAAATTTTCTGAAACAAATAGTGTTTGTCTTTGTTATATAATAACGGGGTTGAAAAAGGCGTTTCTAAAAACCATACGTAAGATTTATCTTTAAGACTTTCGGGCGGTAATGGCGCACGCGCATAGATATATAGAATAAGATCACTTTCATGTATTGGATTTATATCCTGTGTTGACAAATCAAACCCATGATTAAAAAATGATTCTTTCAACTTCTGATAAAAGGCATTGGTTTTAAATATACGGTTGTTTTTATCTTCGTCCCAAATATATAAACACGCTTTATGAAGTGCTAATTTATCGCGTGTATATTGGCAAATAAACACTCCCACAAACAAACAACATATAAAAATACCAATATAAAACACCCAGATGCGAAAATATCTCATAAACACTTATACACTAAATAATTTTTTAAAATTTTGGGTTGTTATTTTATCCATTTGTTCAACCGGGATACCCTTGATATCCGCTAAAACACGTAATGTATGAGGTAACAAAGACGGTTCATTTTGCATGCCGCGATATGGCACAGGTGCCAAATAAGGCGCATCCGTTTCAATCAACAGTCGGTCAAGGGGAATAGTTTTGAAAATTTCACGTAATTCTTCGGACTTTTTAAAGGTAATAACGCCAGATGCAGAAATATAAAACCCAAGTTCTAAGGCTACTTCAGCCAATTCTTTTGTTCCGGTAAAACAATGCAAAACGCCTTTGATGGATTGATGTTTTGCTGATTTAGTTAATATTCTAATTGTATCTTCATCCGCCGAGCGCGCATGGATAATCAAAGGCTTTTTAAGATTTTGCGCTACACGAATATGCGTTAAAAAATTTTCCATTTGCTTATTAATGGGTGCAAAATCATAATGATAATCCAATCCTGTTTCACCGATACCGATAATTTTCGGATGCGAAGAAACGATTTGTGTCAGTGCACCTTCGTCAATTAATTGATTGGATTCATTAGGATGTATGCCAAACGCACCATAGACATTTTCATATGTATCCAATATGTTTTTCAAATCGTTTAATTGTTCATATGTACAAGCCACCGTTAAAATCCGTTCAACCCCTTGCTGAGTTGCACGTTGAATCAATGCAGGCAAATCTTCCTTCAATTCTTCAAAACCAATATGTGAATGACTGTCAATCATTGGATAACCTTTGTGAAATTTTAAAAAAAACATTCATGATTGTTTGCTTCTTATCTGTATACAAAGAATTAACTTCGTTAAATAACCTATTGATTTCATCAAATAAATTCAACCAATCTTCGGTAAATAAATTTTCTTTGGAACATTCTTTTTTCGCGCGCAAACTTACCCACGATGAAATAAACACACGCAACAAACTAAATGCCATTTCATCCTTTTGAAAAGAATCGGCGAACAAACTTAATTTTTCAATATCCATTTGTGATATCGGTACCATAAAGGACAACATTTTTTGATATAATTCAATTCCTTTGTTTGCATAAATGTCTTTAGCCAACCCAATCGAACCTTCAGATAAAGAGGCCAACAATTCGACATCTTTACAATGGGGTATTTGATTTTTAATTTCATTTATCAACTCAGGTTCGGATTTAGCCCGCATCATAATTTTTCGACATCTTGAGCGTATGGTGGGCAATAATTTCCCCATATTTTGACATATCAATAAAATCAATGTGTTATCATTTGGCTCTTCCAACATTTTTAACAGCGCATTGGCGGCATTTTCGTTCATATCATCCGCCAAATTAATGATTAATATGCGCAAATGTGTCCCCGATGATTTTAAAGATAGAAATTTTAACCCTTCGCGAATATCGTCAACAGTGATTTCTTTTTTACGCGCTCTTTGCGTATTTTCCTCCACCGCCTTCCCTGCCAAAATAGATTTAACCGTTTCTTTTTTTTCTTCTTCGGTTAAGGATCGTTCAATCCATTTAATATCCGGATGAAACGATATTTGTGCATCCCAATTCCCAGTTGTTAAATAAGCGCATAAACGTGTAACAAAATCTTTTTTCCCAACACCATAGGGCCCGCAAATCAACCAAGAACCGGTTAATTTACCATTCTTTACAGCCGTTTTTATTTGTTCGTAGGGATTAATCATCTGACTTTTTCAATGAAACCTTTCACAATATCCTTGTGGACATTTTCAATTGTTTGGTT
>DLOI01000068.1:6767-7204 GCA_002477185.1 Alphaproteobacteria bacterium UBA7488
CGCTTTTAGCAATTTGCAAAAAACCTTGCCGTAAATTTTCATGAAAACTCAAATCCATATCTTCAAAGCGTTGTTCATCGTTACCGGCACGCTTTTGAGAGCGCATAACGCCGATTTTAGGGTCAATGTCCAAAATAAAGGTCAAATCCGGTTTAAAATCGCCAGCAATCATATGGTATAATTTATCAACCGTTTTTATCGATTTTTCATCACTGCCATACCCGCACCCTTGGTAGGCTTTCGTGCTATCTGCATACCTGTCTGATATAACGGTGATACCCTTTTCCATCGCCGGCCAAATTTTTTTGACCAAATGATCTCGTCTGGCGGCCATAAACAACAACATTTCCGTCATTTTGTCCCATCTATCAACGGAACCTTTTAACAATAAAGAGCGAATTTCTTCTGCCCCGGTACTGCCGCCCGGTTCGCGAGTC
>DLOI01000068.1:7245-13944 GCA_002477185.1 Alphaproteobacteria bacterium UBA7488
ATTTGAGTCGATTTTCCGGTACCTTCGCCGCCTTCAAAAGTAATAAACATTCCTTTTTGCATCTATTTTCCAATCCATGACATAATAAATTTTTTCAGCTTGCCAAAATAACCGACTTTATCAACATCAGTGGCGGCAACTAAATCAATTTCTTCACGGCCGTTTTCGGGCATTTGAACAATTAAACGACCCAGTTTTTGACCTTTTTGTATCGGTGCTGCAACAGGAGTATCATAAACGATTTTCGCATCAATTTTGTTTTTTTGCCCTCGAGGCAATGTTATAAGCATATCTTCTGGAACAACTGCTTCAACCGTCTCACTTTGACCATACCAAACGGGTATGGTTTCCAAAACGGCACCTTTTTTATATAACAATAAGTTTTCAAAATTGGCTAAACCGTAACCGACTAATTTTTGAGATTCAGAACTTCTGTCATTCATTGATTTTAAGCCGTTGACCACCATAATCAACCGACGCCCGTCTCTTGTCTTAACCGAACCCGTCAAACCATAGCCTGATGCTTCGGTATGCCCGGTTTTAAGACCATCCGCACCATCCATCGTATACAATAACGGGTTACGGTTGCCTTGTTTAATTCCGTTATATTTAAATTCTTTTTGTGAATAAATTGAATAATATTCGGGGAAATCTCGCATTAACGCCCGTGCCAACACGGCCAAATCCCGAGCGCTCATAACATGCCCGGGTTGCGGCAGACCCGTTGCATTGTAAAACGTGGAATCTTTTAATCCGAGCTCTTTAGCTTTATGATTCATTTGGTCAGCAAAGGCTTCCTCGCTTCCCGATAACCCTTCGGCTGCTACAATACACGCATCATTGCCCGATTGGACAATAATACCACGCAACAAATCACGCACTTTTACCTTTTGTTTCGGATTTAAAAACATTGTTGAACTGCCGCTTTTTGCCCCACCTTTTCGCCAAGCGTTTTCAGAAACGACAAATTCGTCATCTTCGGTAATTTTACCGCTTTTAAAGGCATCAAAAATCATATAAGCCGTCATTAATTTGCTCATGGATGCCGGCGGCATGGCAATATCAGATTTTTTGTCGTACATAATATAGCCTGTATCGGCATCAATCAACAAAGCATATTTTGCTTTGGTATCAAAGGCTCCAAAGCTGCTTGTGGTCGCCATTAAACAAATAGTCAATATAAGTATAAAACGCATGATCATCCTTTCTATGGTTCGAAAATAATTTTGGAATCACCATATCCTTTATCGGATAATTTGTCAAGTAATTCGGCTGCATCTTCCCGAGTTTCAAAGGGGCCAATTCTGACACGATGCAATTTTGATCCATTCTTTTCAACAATATATATTTGTGAATCACTTATATCAAGAAGTTCATCTTTTACTCTATTGGCATTATCGGGATTTGCAAAGGCGCCGACTTGAATATAATGACCCGCCACAGGTTGTTTTAAAGAGTTAACTTGAGAAGTACTTATGTTTTTTTCTTGAGCAGTCACTTCAGTCATTTTTACCATTTTTTCTTGCTTTAACTGTGCATGTTGTTCAAAAGTTTCTTGAGGTTGATGCATCGATTTCGGAATACCGAAATAATCATCCTGAACTTGATTTTCCGTTACCGGATTGTAAATTTCGGTCACACTTTCGTCCGGCTGGTAAATCGGTTGATTCGATAATTCTTCCATTGTAACATCCGCCGACAAAACCGAAGCGCCGCTGGTGTTTTCTTCTTCCATTTGGCCACCGTTTCGTTTTAAAATTTCTTGTTTTAACCGTTTGCTCTCATCAGGTAAAATTTCAACCTTTACCAATGTAGTGCCGGTCATATTGAATTCCAATTGTTCAGCCGCTTTTTGAGAAACATCAATCAAACGGTTGTTAACAAACGGTCCGCGGTCATTGACACGAACAATTGCCACGTTGCCGTTTTCCAAATTGGTCACACTTACCATGGAAGGCAATGGCAACGTCTTATGTGATGCTGACATGATGTTTTCATCGTATTTTTCACCATTAGCGGTCAATTTGCCGTTCTCCTCCTGATACCAAGAAGCGACCCCTTTTTCATGGTAAGAATAGTCTTCTTCAGGCGTATACCATTTACCCTTTATTTGATAAGCTTCACCGATTTTATAAGTGGCCTTTGAATCGCTTGAATATCCGCCGAATGAACGAAACAAAAAACCATTATCGGTACAACCGCTTAACAACATGCAAGCCGTTAATGCCGATATAAGATGTTGTCGCATCTGAAACATTATTCTATTCCTTTCATTTTTTTGAGTATTTCTTTGCTGGCATACCCGTCTTGAGGTAACTGATGGTCTTTTTGATATTTGCACAAAGCTTCCCGTGTACCACGACCAACGTTTCCGTCAATATCCGATGTATAATAGCCTTCTTTTGCTAAAATTTCTTGAATTTCTTTTACTTCTATGGTCGATAAGGGGTTATTTTGCCGTTTGGCATATATTGTCATATTCTCTTGTTCAATCGCATCCGACAACAGCCCAACAGCCAATGCATATAAGGTCGACCGATTCCAACGCATGATAACTTTGAAATTTGAATATGTTAGAAAAACGGGGCCATCCACGCCCATCGGCATTAAAATCTCCGCATTAACTCCTGCCATTTTTGTCGGCCACGGTCCACCATTGGCCGGTTTAACACCCAGTTTTTCCCAATCTGCAAGTGTCTTTTGCTTATCATTGTGAACATCTTCCCATGACATAGGTTTTGTCAATTTAACTTCCCTACCCCATTTAACATTTGGATTCCAACCCATTTTTGATAAATAATTGGCAGCCGAAAAAATAGCATCCGGCACTGAATTTACAATATCAATTTTTCCATCACCATCACCATCGACCCCATAAGCTTGAAAGGTAGTCGGCATGAATTGGAAATTGCCAAAAGCCCCTGCCCATGAGCCGGTGATATCGGATAATTTTTCTTTTTGTAAAATCTTCAAAAATGTCAATAATTCTTTTGTAAAAAAGGTACGTCTGCGCGTATCGTAGGCAAGCGTCGTCAACGCATTTAATGTGTCGATTGACCCTTTATGTGACCCGTAATTCGATTCTAATCCCCAAAATGCGACAATGTATTTTGCCGGCACTTTATATTTTTTTTCGGCAGCCTTCAATGTCTTATGATGTAAACGCAACATCTCTTGCCCCTTTTGAATGCGCAAAGGCGTAATGGTTTTATCCAAATAAGTCCAAAATGTTAATTGAAATTCCGGCTGTTTTTTATCAGATTCGACCACGTGGGGCAACAACGTCATGCGCGGTATAACCTCATCCAAAAATTCTTCGGTTAACCCTTCATTTAATGCTTGGGTGCGCAACTGTTTTTTCCAAGCCACAAAATCAGTATCCGTTTGTTCAGCCCAAACAGTGACATTTATAAAAAAAACCATTAAAAAACAAATAAATAGTGTTTTTAATTTCATATTTTAAACCCTTTTTATCTTTGATAATTAGATATTAGCCTATTTTTTTTCAAAAATCACTTGATTTTTTATTTTTTTTCATGCAATATACAAACCAGCAAAATTGCTCTTGTTTTGTTTGCAAATAAATAAAACAAAATGTGTAAAACTGCAATTATTTGACTTGGGTCAAATAATAACGCCAGTTGATTTAGGATAGTTAAGATAATCCNNCTTCGCCTTCATTCATTTTTTGAGCAATTTGCCAGTTTTCGGAAATTGCGTATAATTCAACTCTCTTTCGGAAGGGTGGCAGAGTGGTTGAATGCTCCGGTCTTGAAAACCGGCGTGGGGGCAACTCCACCGTGAGTTCGAATCTCACCCCATCCGCCATTAAAAACAGCCTTTAAACAGGCTGTTTTTTTATGTATAGAGCGATTCGATTACGAGCTGGGCACTAATTTCAAAGCGAAAGCTCAAGAAGACATGTTTTTGAAAAAAACAAAATTTGAATAAATGTGTGCCAAAATGTACCTATTATGAAATCAACTAATATAGGCACTTATAATCTCACTTCATACGCCATTTAAGTACTCGCATAGAATGATTTTTTCTAATGCAAAATAAAAAAATAGTTATTCTTTGATGTGCAGCTTTAAAAGTTTCTTCATTGAAATAAACGTGCCGATTAAAATAAGCGCGCAAATGACAAAGGTTTCTTGCATGCCGATACCGTCAATCATGGGTTTTAAAGATATCATCAATGCACCTGACATCATCATACAAATCATTGACTTTACAGATAACACCGTCGAACGTTCGTCTGATTTAATTCGGTGATGAATAAATGTATTTGTTATAATTTCCACCGCCATTTGTGAGGCACTTGCAATTGCCATCAACCCAAGCATTAAATAAACGGCCAGTATATTTGGAATACTCAGCACAACAACAGAAGCCATTGAACCGACACATAAAATGTAAAATAATACGCGAGCCGTTTTGCGCAGCTTAATTTTATCCAACAAAATCGCCGAAAAATGCGCCCATCCTGTCCGGCAAAACATATTAAAGCCCATGACAAAACCAAACACATAAACGGGGATGTCTTTGGCTACCATAACCGGTTGTAGACCCCACATTAAGACAAATGTTAATGCCCCGAAAAAAGCCGGGAATAAAATCAACCACTTGATTTCAGGATGGCGCACCGTAAATTTTGAAATATTTAAAATATCTTGAAATTTATTAACATCAGCAGACACGATACGGCGCGTTTCTTTAATATCGGGTAAAAAACAAATAATGATAAATCCAATTAGACAAAAACCGGCAGTCAACCACGCACAAAAATTAGTGCCAAGCCAAGCATACAAAAAACCGCCGGCCAATGTCGAAAGTGTTAATGATAACATTGAATATGATTCTAATTTTGCCAATTTATTATGAAGTTTATGTTGTTTCGAACGCGATTGCAACAAGTCATGATAGTATGCTTCAGCCGTTCCGGAATAAAGTGCCCACGAAAATCCCAACATCAATTCAGCTGATAACAATGCCCAAAAACCATATCCTAAAGCTATAGTAGCAAAGGCCAAAACAGCCATAAAAAACGAAAAGGCAACAACCCTTTTGCGCGACATAATATCGCCGATATAACCACTTGGGATTTCAAGAAAAAAGATACTGACTCCCCAAGTACCTTGAATTAGGAATAAATCGCCGATGGTGGCACCTTTATCAACATAAAATAAAGCTGACACGGGCAATAAAAAATTTGCCATGCGAAGCGCTCTGGCCAATATCAAAAATCTGGGGGCGATTTTAAGTGAAATCATGGGAATCCTAATTAAACAAAACGACGTAGCCGTTTAAATAAAGGGCAAACAAGCACCAAATAAACGTTGGTATCATCAGATATGCAGCCATCCTTGAAGCTTTATAAAAAACTTTGATGCACATATATAATAAAAATAAGTAAATCAAAATAATAACGAGAGCAGCTAAAGTATTTCTTAAATAGAAAAAGCTAAAACTCCATGCCAAATTTGCCATCAAGGAAAGGGTAAAATACTTTGGATTTGCTTTGTTCCATACAAGAAAAGCGGCAATAGCCATCATAAAAAACAAAATCGTCCACATAATTGGAAAAACAATATTTGGCGGTGTCAATATAGGTTTATTCAGGTATTGATACCACAACATGTTATCATATGTCATAAAAGTCGAACCGATATAGCCTACCCCGTTTGTCAGCAATAACAAAAAGAATAAACGTAATGCTTTTTGATAAGTTTTAGTCATCATTTCACCTCATTTACAGATGAAATAACATTCTTTCGGCCAAAATGCAAGAGTTGATTTTAATTAAAAAAATTTAAATCAAAAATTATATTTATATTGGTAAAAAATTATTTCCATACAGATTAAAGAATGTCCACTTATCGCCCTTTTACCATCTTAATTGTATTCGCAAGGGTGTTAAAAATCACTTGGCGGCTATGGGGTTGCAAAAAATGATGCGATTCGCCCGGAAGAATTGCCACCTGAGCTTGCGGAACATAATTTTTTTTAAATTTCAAAGAATTTTGATATGGTACATGTTTATCTACCATTCCGTGTAAGATATCAATATTTCCCCCGTAACTGACAGGTTCCTTTAGCAATAAATGCCCTTTGACGGCTTTTAACATTTGTGCAAATACACATAAATTTTCAAATGTTTTACTTTCCGGATTAGTTTTTCCGAGCGCATTTAACTTTTTTTGTACCATTAAATTTAAATTATCATACCATTGATATCGACTTAATTCTATAGCAGGAGCCAATTCAATCAAAGCCTTTGTTTGATTTTTTAGTTGTTGAGAAACATCCAATGCCAATTTTCCACCCATCGAAAATCCGACCATAATAAAAGGCTTATTTTTTAATTCATTTTGTAAAACATTCAAGGCATCACTTAGACGATGATTCATACCAAAATCTTGAGGTTCATTTTTTTGATATTTGTATGCATGTGCCGTAAAATCTAACGCCATAAAACTGACATTATTCTGATGGCAAAAAGTACGATATTCTTCAACATGCTGCCGTTCGATAGTGGAACCGAGCCCCGAAAAGAAAACAACCGACAACGGATAATGCGAATTATCATGGCAATACAAAAATTGCGGTTTTTGCCCATAGCGTTCATTCATTTTTTTGTTGCTCCAAATTAAAAACAAGTTTAAAATATGATTATGTTTGGTATGAATCATCGTCTAA
>DLOI01000068.1:13996-14723 GCA_002477185.1 Alphaproteobacteria bacterium UBA7488
AAACTTTATTTTTCCGCCACAATGCCCCATTTGCAAAACGCGGGTACAAAACGTCCATACCTTATGCAATGAATGCTTCGGGCATATCCGCTTTATATCTAAACCTTATTGTGATAAATGCGGCCGGCCGTTTGAATTCCAAATAACAGAAGAATATCTGTGTGGCACTTGTTTAACAAAAAAACAGATTTTTCACAAAGCCCGAGCCGTTTTTAAATATGATGATTTTTCAAAAAGGCTGATTTTGCCGTTTAAGCATTCCGACCATATTGAACTAACAGCTTTATTAACAAATTTATTGTTCCAAGCAGGCAGCGATTTATTTGCTGAAATTGATATTTTAATTCCCGTACCTTTGCACCGTTACCGATTGATGAAACGAAAATATAATCAAGCCGCCCTGCTCGCTAAATCTTTATCACACAGAGTTAAAAAACCATTTGCCACGGGCGTGTTATTAAGGGTTAAGCATACACAAAGTCAAGGGCATATGAAAAGGACGCAAAGACAACAAAATGTATCTAAAGCATTTGAAGTTAAAAACAATCAGAAAATCATTGGCAAACATGTTTTATTAATTGACGATGTAATGACATCCGGTGCAACTTTAAATGAATGTGCAAAAGCGTTGAAAAAAGCCGGTGCGCAAAAAATCTCATATTTGACATTGGCGCGTGTCCTCAAATCGTAATTTTTTCAAATAGATAATTATATATCTCTACAAAAA
>DLOI01000068.1:14739-16806 GCA_002477185.1 Alphaproteobacteria bacterium UBA7488
GTAAAAACAATAATGTCATTTTTTTGTGTTAAAAATGCGGCGAACTTCCTCAGACACAATTCTTTCAACCATTTGCGGCAAATTCTCATCAATCCATTTTTGAACGGCCGGCATCATGATTTCTTGCGTTTGTTCTGCTGCAAAAACGGGTGATTGTGCACTCGGCTTTTCGCTAATCAAACCGGTCATATTCGGATCAATTTCAACTTGCATCGCGGGGGTCAAAACAAAAACATCATCTTCTTCCACATTGGGCAAAATCGGCGCATTTTGCTGAGCAAAAGAAATGTTTCGTTCGTCATCTAGCATCCTCGGCATCTCTTCCGATTTGCTTTTTTGCGTCAATTCATCTTCAATTTTGCTCGACAAAATTTGTTTAATTGAACTTAAGATATCATTAACCGATAATTCTTGTTCTTGCATCTTTTTTCCTTAATCAATGCCCCATCCGATCCATTTACTTTGGATTGTATCATAATAAACCTCAGGGTTGTAAGTGTCAACGCCTAAATTCAACCCACGAGGATTCATTTGACCCACGGCTGACAATAATGTAAAGGCAGAAACAATTTCATCGCGATGTACTTTTGTCAAACTCACCTGGTTATCAAGGTGTTCTTGTTCAGCATCCAATACGTCAAGTACCGTGCGCGACCCGACATTCATTTCCCGAATCACACCGTCCAATGCAATCTTTGAAGCTTTAATTTGAGACTTAATCGATGAAATTTGTGCTTTGGTTGCCGTATATTGTTCCCAAGCCGCTGTTGTTTCCGCTCGGACATCTTGACGCGTTTTGGCAAGTAAAATACGGTATTGATTGGCCAATTGTTTTGCTTCGCGAACAGAAGCATATTCATAGCCCGCCTGATAGATAGGAACGGTTAAATTAGCCGTAATTTGCCAGTATTCATTGTCTTTAATGGTCATGCTTTCTTTTTGTTTGCCGGCAGCCCCTTTAATATCAACTGATGGGGAAAGCGTCCCTTTTTGAGCACTGACTGTACTAATAGCTGCTTGTTCGGCATAATGAGCCGCTTTAACTTTTGGATTTTCTTTTAGTGCCATATCAATGGCTTCTGCCACAGATTTTGGCAACATAATTTCTAAATCTTTAACTTGTACATCTTGCAAGTTTTTTGGTTCAATACCAACAACGGAAAAAAATTGGGCTTTGGATACTTCCAAATTGCCTTCGGCAGCAATACGGTTTGCAGTCGCACCGGCTAAACGGGCTTCGGCCTGAGCCACATCTGTTCGCGTTAATTCACCTGCATTAAACCTTTTTTTATACGATTCCAAATGTCTTCTTAAAACTTTTTCATTATTGATTTGCAAATCCAAAACATCTTTGTCACGAATCACATCCATGTAAACTGCAGCCGCATCTAACAAGGTGGCCTGTTCGGTATTTTTCAAGACAAATCGCCCGGAACGGACTTGGTTTTTTGCCGCTTGTACGCTATTATAAGTTGTTAAACCTGAAAAAACAGGTTGTACGAATGAAATCGACGCATCTTTGGGCGTTTGAGTACGCTTGTCTTTTCCAAGTAATCCTTCATATTCAAGGTCGTTGCGTGAACGCCCAATACTGCCTTCGGCTTGCACGGTCGGACGATATCCTGCTTTGGCCTTGGCAACACCTTCATCCTTAGCCTTTAAACCGGCTCTTTCGGCCGTAACGGTTAAAGAATTTTCATAGGTATACGACAAAACATCATTTAATGTATCCGCCATAGCCATTGTTGAAACAGTACATAATACAGCTGTTAAATATGTGATTTTCTTAATCATTTCATATCCTCTTTCATTTTTCGAATACCTTAGATTATTACAGTTTTAAATTATTTTCAAGCATTTTTATTTTTTTTCCTTGACGAATTTCTAAATTTTGTGTAAAAGGATAACTGCTTTGATACGAAGGCCGATTGGCAGAATGGCTTATGCAGAGGACTGCAAATCCTTTTATGTCGGTTCGATTCCGGCATCGGCCTCCAAAAGCTTTTAAATCCGCGTTTTTGCGGTAATAAAATGATCGGTTTTGTTCCGGCGTAGCTCAGTGGTAGA
>DLOI01000068.1:16978-21236 GCA_002477185.1 Alphaproteobacteria bacterium UBA7488
AATACTTATCTCTCCCGCTTTTATAATATCTATTACCTTGCTCAACTGTGCTTTCTGGACAATTACAAACATCATTTGGCAAAACTTTAGGAAATTTACAATACTCGTAATGATTCGTTTTACTATTGCTAAAATAGTCAGCTTTACAATCTGTATCTAAAATACATTCAACGCATTCTTTCTTTTTCAACAACACCATCAAAGCAAACGCATCTGTGCCTATCCATTCATAGGAAGATACCTTACATAAAACTAAACGAAATTCTTCTTCATGACAATATTCCTCTGTGGGTCATTCCATATCAATTTTGTATTCTAAACCTTCTCCCGCCACCTCGCTAATGATGATTCCCAATACTTTTGAACCGTCGATGTCACACTCGTCAAAAATGCTATACTTGCAAACCCGATTCATTTTAATAGACAACCTTGTAAACTATTACATATCGAGAAATCCCCTCCCCTATATTAAGCAAGTTATTATTTAAAAATTCGTATTTTATTATTAAAAGAAACATTTGAAATAAAAAAAATTTTTCACAAGAAATCATAATTGTGTATTTTTTTGAAAAAAATGCTTGCAATTTATTTTGAAGTTTGGTAAATATACTTTCGAATCCGGCGTAGCTCAGTGGTAGAGCAATCGGCTGTTAACCGATCGGTCGTAGGTTCGAGCCCTACCGCCGGAGCCATGAAATTTAGGCCTGTCTTTTGACAGGCCTCTCCTTTATCCATCGTACAGCTTTTATAACCTTCACAATAATCTTTTCATATGTAACAGCATTCATGAATATTTCATAATGCAACGTTCCCATAGCCCTATAAATACTTATCTCTCCCGCTTTTTGCCTCATAATACGATATTTCTCTTATCATGTCTTAGTACCCTTATAATTTGACAGAAATCATTATCCACTTACAAAAGTGAAAGATACTGAAGCAGCCTCTTATACAAAATTTATTATAAAATACGTCTCTGTAAAAATGGTAAATTTGCACATAAATATTTTTTTGTAGATTTATTGAAAACTTGCCTGTATACTGATTTATAAATTAAACATTTAAAACGGAGCATATATTTTAATGGCTTTTGCAATAATATTAAGAGCGTTCATTTTTATTTGGCTAATGGGCATTCTCGCCTTTTTTGTCTTTAAACTGCCGGAAATTATCAAAGGCAATTCATCCAAACCCGTTAACTGGCTAGTTATTTTTCTCTTTCCTTTTTTGTTGTTTACTGAAAAAGGCAGAGAGCAAATCAAAAATGAATTTAAATAATCGTTTTATTTTTCGTTCATTCATATAAGGAGAAGTTATCATGAACAAATACGTCCCCGTTGTCGGCATTATCTTAATAGTCGTTTTATTTATAATGTTTGGCGGCATCACTGTGGTTAATACTGGTCACAGAGGTATTAAAACCCGTTTTGGCGAAGTCGTCAGCAATTCATTGCCCGAAGGCATTTATTTTTATAACCCTTTGACTTCCAATATTACACAAATGGATATTCGCGTCCAAAAATATCCAATTAAAATGGAAACTTACACAAAAGATGTGCAACAAACAGCTGTCGGTGTCGTTATCAATTATGCCTTAGATCCCGAAAAAGTTCATATGTTGTATAAAACCGTCGGCAAAGATTATCAAGGACGCGTCATTCAACCGCAAATTTATAATGCCGTAAAGGACGTTATCGGTAAATGGGAAGCAGATCGGGCAATGAATTGCTGACGANNTGGACGCGAATATCCATTTGTGGCTCACCACCGAACTGGCAAAATATGACATAATTGCGCAAGCTGTTGTTTTAGAGGATATCAGCTATTCTAAACAATTTGAACGCGCCATTGAGGAAAAACAAATTGCTACGCAAGAAGCCATCAAAGCGCGCAATAAAACCAAACAAATTGAAGAAGAAGCCAAGCAAAAAGTCATGTCCGCCCAAGCAGAAGCCGAATCGATGCGTATCCGTTCACAAGCTTTGTCCCAAAATAAATCTCTGGTGGAATATGAAGCTGTTCAAAAATGGGATGGCAAGTTACCCGTCAATATGTACGGCAGTGCTCCCATACCGTTTATTAACTTAAATAAATAAATTTTCAGACATAAAGAAAAGCCCCTGAATTTCTAGGGGCTTTTTATTTGCTATATTTTTAAAATTATTATATAATTTATCGCGTTTGAAAGGAAATTCAAATGAAATGTAATAATGAAAACCATAAACACGAACAAGACGAATGGAACTGCCCGTTAACGCCTTTGGATATTGCTATCAGACAAAGTCCATCTTATTTGTCCCAAGCTCCTAAAGAAGACATTTTAACAAAAAAAATTAATACTCAGCCTCCTCGGCACGAATTTTGGCAGTCGCGTATTTCCACCGCTCTAATGAGTGTGATTTCATTATCAGCTGTTATAGGTTCCGTATCAGCTTATTTATATTTCAAATTTGTTCCAATAGTTGAAGAATCCTCAGATTTTAATCGATTTGTTTCAAAATATGAAAAATATGCTCTACAAAATCTTAGGAAACACAAATTGCAAAGAAAAACAATTTCATCAAATAACACATTATTACGAAAAAAAGCAGATTTAGCAGCCGTTGCGCAAAGTGTGAAGCATTCAAATATTCAAAACACTATGCGCAAAAAAACAACCTTATTTAATTTGAAAGCCGGCTATCAACCTACTCCCCTATTATTGTTAAAAGGCAAACACGCCGAACACATAATTCATTATAAAAGTCGTGAAAATTTGCTGTTGATAAAAAATAATTGATAAAAATTATTTTTCGTTCAAAGCCTTATACCACAAGTCTAACGTATCGTCAAATCTCGAATCGGGCCCCATTTTCCCCAACGGAATTACCCCCAACAAAACAATCGGACAACCGCCGTTTTGCAAACGTTGGTTATTTAATATGGCTTTTGTATTAACATCATAAATACGAATACTGATATCCAAGCTGTCAAATGCCGCCGTGTTTGCCGACAAATTTGAATTTGTGCTGTCACGACATGTCATATAAAAAGCATCTTTCCATTCATGAATTTCCATAGTAATTAAGTATTTATCCCCGTGTAATTTAGCTTGTTTGAAACCTTCTTCCAAAGATAAATGAGTTGGGGTAACGGTCAAACTGCCGAAATTTTTATGAAATTTATTGTAAAAAACACTGACAGCTTCATTGGCACTCTCCTCAATTTCTTCACGCGTTTGTGTATAGTATGTCCCTCCTGTACCAATTTGGGGATAAATCATATAAAAACTCGCATTGGGATTAATAGTATCCGTTGCATAAACCGTTTGAACTTTTTCAACCGTTCCCATCCATGTACAACCTGCAATAACAATCAAGGATAAGATAATAAAGATTTTTTTCATAAAAGTCATCTCTGAAACAAAAGAAAGTTTATTGTCGAAGGTTTTAACATACATCCGATTATATGTCAATCTAAAAAGGCACAACACATTGTATTTTTAAACAAAACACACCATTATATGTTAAAATACACTGTGAACATTGATTTTTTGTATAAATAAATATTTTTTAAACAGGAAAATGTTAACATATAAGCAAATAGTGATTGAATTTTGAAAATAAGGATACAACAAAACTTGAATACTTTTTTCCCTAAAAGCCATAATATCTAAAACGTTGAAAACCACATTCGAGGGGAAAATATTGAAAACATTTAAACAAAAAACCCTCATTTCAGAGGGTTTTTATGTCTTAAATTTTATCTGGAAAAATATTTATTGTCTGGAATCTTCCACCAAAATATCATTTTTTTCTTTTTCAACTTCTTCTTTTTCCAAAAATTTTTCCAACCAATGAATATTGTACATGCCGTCAATAAAATCCGGTTGCTCAATAATTTTTTGCTGTAACGGAATTGTTGTTTTAATACCGTCGATAACAAATTCATTAAGAGCACGTTTTAATCGCATCAAAACGGCATTTCTTGTACGCCCGCGAACAATAAGTTTCGCCACCATGCTGTCATATGACGGCGGCACTGTGTAACCTGCATACATGCCCGAATCGACACGCACATCCAAACCACCCGGCACATGCCATGAGGTAATTTTGCCAGGTGACGGAATAAATGTTTCGGGGTCTTCGGCATTAATACGGCATTCAATCGCCGCACCTTCCAATTTAATATCGCTTTGAGAATAACCAAGCGGGGCACCGCTGGCCACACGGATTTGTTCCCGTACAACATCTAGGCAATGTTGTTCATTTGGGCGAAC
>DLOI01000046.1:0-3099 GCA_002477185.1 Alphaproteobacteria bacterium UBA7488
GGCCCCCGGAAAAGCACCGGCCGTATCGACCAACGTAATAACGGGAATGCCGAATTGTTCGGCCAAGTGAATCAAGCGGATAACTTTGCGGTAACCTTCGGGTTTTGCCGACCCGAAATTATGCGCCAAACGCGTTTCGGTATCGTGCCCTTTTTCATGGCCGATGACCATAACCGTTTTCCCGTCCAATTTCGCGAACCCGCCGACGATGGCTTTGTCTTCGGCAAAAGAACGGTCGCCGCACAAAATCGAAAAGTCGGTAAAAATCGTGTTGATATATTCCAACGTGTGCGGGCGGTTTTCATGGCGCGCAACGGCACATTTTTGCCACGGCGTTAAATTTTTGTAAATCGATTCCAAATTTTTTTGTTTTTTTTCGGAGAGCCGTTCCAACTCTTTGGCCAACGCCGCCGAATCGGAAGCTTTTGTCATTTGTACTTCTTCAATGCGGGCGTCAATTTCCAGTATTTTGTTTTCAAAGTCTAAATATTGCATCACATTTTCCTTTTGTTTTGATTTTTGAAATTATACACAGTATAATGGCGTTTGTCCAGTACAGAAAACCACATTTCATAAAAGGGAAATAAAATGTCAGCTTTTGTTTTATGGTCGATTGTAAATCATTATTTGTCTTTTTCNNCGTTGGCCGTCGGGTTTATTGTTTTTTCTTGGGTTATGCTCAATCGCCAATTGGAAGTCTTTCGCCATATTTTGGCACGCTTAGAACGGTTGGACGACGCTTTGTTAGGGCGGCGCGCAAATATGCCGAAACAAAAGACCGCCTTGTCAATTCCCAAAGACGAACCCATTAAAAAATATGCGTCCGTATCTTTGCCGGACGACGTGGAAATTTCATTTGTGGAAAAAGACAAATAATGATTTANNTTTATACCGGGCCGAAAATGCACATTGATTTAAACCATTTGGCGGATAATTATCGCGCTTTGAAAAAAATGGCGCCATCATCGGTGGCGGCTGGTGTTGTTAAAAATGATGCGTATGGTTTGGGAGCTGTGTTTGTGGCGCAGCGTTTGTATCATGAGGGGTGCAGCCATTTTTTTGTCGCCCATGCCTTAGAGGGCGCGCAAATCCGCCCGCATGTGGATAGCAGCGATATTTATGTGTTGCAAGGGTGCGGTGCGGACAGTGTCGATATATTTAAAACGGCGCATTTAACACCCGTCATATCAACGGCGGGGCAATTACGGTTTTGGCAGCAAAATGCCGCTCCCGATATCCGTCCGATTATACAAATCGAAACGGGTTTGAATCGGTTGGGGCTTAATTTATCTCAAGTAGCGGCGTTGACAAACGAGCAAAAAAAATCTTTTTCGTATGTGTTGTCACATTTGGCATGTGCGGATGAACCCGCCCATTTGATGAACGAACGCCAACGGCGCGCATTTGAGGCGGTTAAAACTTTTTTCCCCGATACACCCGCGACTTTGTCCGCGACGGATGGTGCTTTTTTGGGAAAAGCGTACCATTTTGACATGGTGCGGTTCGGTGCGGGTTTATATGGGTTAAATCCGTTTCATCCCGCTTCATTGTCGCCTGTAGGGCAAGGGCAAAAAACATCCCCGAAAAATACAGGTGGGCAACAGGGAATAACTTTAAAAGCAGTCCTGTACATTTCGGCGCCGATTTTAAGGGTTGCCGATTTAAAGGCGGGCGATTACGTGGGTTACGGTGCCACTTACCAAGCGCAAAAGGACATGAAAATTGCTACCGTTTCAATCGGGTACGGGGACGGGTTGCCCCGCTCGTTAAGCAACACGGGATGTGTACGTATCAACGGGCAAAATGCCCCGATTATCGGGCGTGTTTCAATGGATAATATTATGTGCGATGTCAGTGGGATTAACACTGTGCAAGAGGGTGATTACGCCGCCGTTTTGGATGATGTATATACGGCTGATGACATGGCCGCACATGCCGGCACTATCGGGTATGAAATTCTTTCAAATTTGGGGAAAGGGGGACGGTTTTGCAAATCCTATATCGGATAATTTTTTTAGGTTGTGTTTGCGCGGGTTTAATGTTTTGCCAAAGTGTTTTTTTAAGCGTGCCCGTGTCGGCGCAAACGGCCAAACCCGCTCATGCCGCCGCGATGCATGGGGAACCGAAATATAAACAAGGGTTCGCCGCTTTTGATTATGTGAATCCTGACGCTGCCAAAGGCGGCACGTTGCGCCAAGGCGCCATCGGCACGTTTGACACGTTCAATCCGTTTGCGCTCAACGGCATTGCTGCGGGCGGCATCGGGTTAACGTATGATACCTTAATGGTGCAAAGTTTGGATGAACCGTTTACGTTATACGGTTTGGTGGCCGATAAAATCGAAATGCCGCACGATCGGTCTTGGGTTGCGTTTCACATTAACCCCGCGGCGAAATTTTCCGATGGGACTCCCATCACGGCCGACGATGTTATTTTTTCGTTTGAAACGTTGCGCGATAAGGGTTTGCCGACTTACCGGTATTATTATAACGATGTTGAAACGGTAAAAAAAACAAGCGATTCGCGCGTTGTGTTTCAATTCAAAAAAAATATTTCGAATCGCGAATTGCCATTGATTTTGGGCGAGTTGCCGATATTGAGCAAAAATTTTTGGTTGGGCAAAGATTTTTCAAAAACGATTTTAACGCCGCCGCTTTCAAGTGGCCCTTATAAAATCAAAACGTTTGAACCGGGGCGGTCGATAACGTACGAACGCGATAAAAATTATTGGGCCAAGGATTTAAACGTCAACCGCGGATTATATAATTTTGACGTCATCAAATATGATTATTATCGCGATGCAACGGTGGCAACCGAAGCTTTTAAGGCGGGCGACATCGACATCCGTTTTGAAAACGAAGCCAAGAAATGGGCAGCATTCGCAAAAGAAGATGCCGTGCGTGACGGGCGGATGAAACGGGCGGAATTTAAACATGAATTGCCCAGCGGCATGCAAGGATTCGTTTTTAATTTGCGCCGTCCGATTTTTGCCGATGCCAAAGTGCGTGAAGCGTTAAATTACGTGTTTGATTTTAATTGGACGAACGCCAATTTATTTCACGGGATGTATAACCGTACGACCAGCTATTTTGACAATTC
>DLOI01000046.1:3191-3364 GCA_002477185.1 Alphaproteobacteria bacterium UBA7488
CCTGCCCGATACTCAAAACATGCGCGCCAATTATGCCAAAGCGCTTGCTTTGTTGGGCAGTGCCGGTTGGCGTGTCCACCGAGACGGCGTTTTAAGAAATGAAAAGGGGGAACCGTTTGAATTTGAAATATTGATTGATGCGGCTTCGGCAGAATTGTCAAAATAGCTGGTCG
>DLOI01000024.1:0-8794 GCA_002477185.1 Alphaproteobacteria bacterium UBA7488
TTTTAATCGTAGATGATAACGAAATGAACATGCGGTTGTTTTCGGATTTATTGCAAACGAAGGGGCATCACATTACGGAATGTTTGGAAGGCACCGCCGCTTTGGATTTGGCAAAAACCATAAAGCCGGATTTGGTTTTGATGGATATTCAAATGCCTAAAATTTCCGGTTTGGCCGTTATTGAACAAATTCGCCGGACACCCGAAATTGCCGATACGCCCATTATTGCCATTTCGGCTTTTGCCATGAAAGGCGACGAAGAAAAAATCATGGCATCGGGTGCCAACGCATACATTTCCAAGCCGATTTCAATCCCTGTTTTTTTTGAAACGGTTGAAGCCAACTTGCCGAAATAATTTTGTAACGGTTATACGGCAAGCATAAATATTATAATTTCGATAAATAAATCTATGATGAAAATTACTTGTGAAAAATGCCCGCGATTGTGCGCTTATATAAACCAAAATAAATTAAAAAATCCCGACCATTTCAACGCGCCCGTGCCGCCGTTCGGAGATGACAATCCGGATTTGTTGGTTGTCGGATTGGCGCCCGGACGAGGAACGAATCGCACGGCGCGCCCGTTTACCGGAGATGTTGCGGGTGAATTGTTATATCCGATGTTGGTTAAATATGGGTTTGCAACCGGCACCTTTGAAGCCAAAAAAGATGATACGATTGTCTTGCATCAATGCCGTATCACAAATGCGGTTAAGTGTGTACCGCCTGAAAATAAACCGACAGGGGAAGAAATACGCACTTGTTTGCACTTGTTTAAATCCGAATTGAAACAAATGCCATCTGTCAAATGGATTTTGGCATTGGGAGGCATCGCCCATGAGCAGGTTTTGCGCGCCTATGGATTGAAAAAGAAAGATTTTCCATTTGTTCATGGCGTCGTTTACACGTTGCCGGATGGCAAAAAGCTTGTTTCAAGCTACCATTGTTCCAAATATAATACCAGCACGAAACGGTTGACACCCGAATCGTTTGAAAGCGTTTTTAAAACAATAAAGTCCTTATCCGACGAATAAAATGCTTGTTTATTTTTTTTGCGTAAATAATCGCCATTGGGAGCATTTGCTTTAAAAATATCCGGATGCGCTGTGTGGAAGTATACAAAATTTAAATTTAAACTCCAATAAAGGCTGGCGGATAAAATTATAAATTCAATTATTCAAGCTATAAAAAAATAAAATTTGACAAAAATAATTGCTTGACTTTTTACCCCTTTTTATGGTATGTTTTTTTTAGAGATTGTTTTTCCCTTTAGCCCGAAAGGAATTCTGCCATGCCCCACAAAAAACAACTCATCGTTACGTATCAAGGTTCTGAAGTTAATTTGTGGGACTTTTATGATGAACGTGGTAATTTGCTAGTTGAGCAAGGTCATGTGTGGGATGACAATTTAGATTTATCGGAGCGGAACTTATCGGATAATCCCGACAATATGTCCGTTATTGAAAGCGAAATGCCCGATTTATCCTTTTTACATGTGACGGGCGATGTGGACATATCGTCAAATCGCTGTTTGACAAAGTTGTCTATGTTACCTCAAAAAATTGATGGGAATTTATTTGCAAACCATTGTGGTTTTAGAAGTGTTGAAGGACTGTCCTCAATTGGAAAAAGCCTGTATTTAATTGGTTGTTCAATGGAACAAAAGGCCTATTTTACCGCCCGTATGGCAGCTATGGGGGGGGGCAATGCAGATATACTTAACGATTACCCGATTGAGGATGAAATCGTCCGCGAAAACTTGGATGTCAAAGGGAAAGTTTTTACGCCGGTGGCGTACGCCAGATGGTTGGCGCACAATCAAAAGTTGTTGCAATATTTGTCCGAAAAAGCCTATACGAATGGCGCGAAACATCAAACACTCGCCAAACATTTACTTGATTGGTATCCTCGTTATATCGCAAAAAATGACCCTCAGTCGGTTCATATTAATAAACGTTTTGCCAAAGATAAAAGCGAATATAACCTTAGGTTGGAAGCGAAGGCCGAAGCGGCCGAAAAGGCTCGTATCGAATCGCTCAGGCGCGCTGAAGAAAAAGCAAAAGAAGAAGCGGCGAGTGCCATAAATAAAGCTTTGTCTGCCAATCATACGCAAAATACGCCCGGTGCCAAAGATTGGGTTCTTCGCCAAGTCGAAGGGGCGGTTGTTCCGCGGCGCAGCATCCGTAAAGAAAAGAAAAAAAACGATACGCCGGCTGTGGCAGAGGGTAAAAATTTAATTGCAAAAATCAAAGAAGTTCAAAAGGGGACATCGGTTATCCAAATGACCGCCGGGGAAGTGCGCAATTATATGGAAGGTATTTGTGCTTTAAAGCAACGTATTGACAACTATGTGCGTGGACAAGAGACGGAAAGTTTTCCGACGTTGGGCAAACTGTTGGAATTGAGAAAAGCGTATTTGTTTAATGCCGTTAATGGCGAAAGCGCGAAGGATTTGCCCCTACGCCTTTTAAAAGAAGCAATGGATATCATTGGGTACAAAGGTAACGGCAAACGTAAGGAAGCAAAGAAAGAGCGTGTAAAACAAGAAGCGATTGCCGCACGTAAGCTTGAGGAAAAACGCGCCAAATATGTGCACGTAACTTCGTTTGAGCCGACGCAACAAATGCCTAAACGCCCGGCAGAATTTAAGTTGCCCCGCAAAACCAAAAAAGAACTTGTCGGTTATATTCGTAAACTTTTTTGTTTGGCGGCGGTTTTAAAAAACGAACCCGCGATGTGTGTGTCAAATTTGGCTGTGAATCTTTTGTCGGTTGTACAAAATAACAACCAAAGAAAATAACGCTTGCAATTTTAATTTAAAAAGTGTATAAATTTTTCCTAGCAGGATGGGTGGCAGAGTGGTTGAATGCGCACGCCTGGAAAGTGTGTTTAGGGGATAACTCTAACGGAGGTTCGAATCCTCTCCCATCCGCCATAATAACCCCGCCATTGTGGCGGGGTTTAATTATAACGGATGTAAGAGAGCTGAAGGAACTCCCGGGGGCGGCGAATGCATGTGCGCAAGGGTGTGCTTAAGAGACGCCGGCGAGGGTCCTCAACGGATGAAATGTGCTTAAGCCATTTTGGAAGTTATCCCCATTGAAATCCAAAAGTTTATTGTCGTCATAAAAGTCTTTCGGGGCTTTTTTATGATTACGCAAAAGGGAGGATGAGTTGCTGTAATCCGAAGTTTGTGTAGCATGCCGATTGAATTTATATAAAGGTGCCTGAATGTTTTTCTAAAAAAATAAATATAAAATATATACATGGTAAAGATATTTGTTTGCAGGATTTTGGCCATTTTTTGCCCAATAAATGTTTCAAAATATGTAAAGCCATTTTTCTTTTTGCCCTTATAAGAGGTTAATTATAAGTTTTTTGTTTTCAAAAAAAATTCAAAAATTCCCTTATTAAAACACAGTATTTAGAACTATTTTAGGCACAAAATATTTAAAAAAACTTGAGTCTTAAAAATAAATTATATATAATATTTTTGAAGGTTATGTTTTTTATATTCAACCATAACAAGCGACGCCTTCCTCTCCGTTTGTTATTATTTTCGATGGAGAGTTTAAATGAATCAGTACTTAAGTCTGGTCTTGGCAATTATATTTGAAACAGTTGCCACTTCTTTTTTAAAGCAATCGGAACAATTCACAAAATTATTGCCCAGTATCATAACGGTTATCGGATACGCCATAACTTTTTATTTCTTGTCAAAAGCAACGCAATCTATTCCTTTAGGGCTGGTCTATGCTATTTGGAGCGGTTGTGGTATCCTTCTTATCACCATTGTGGGAATGGTCGTTTTTAAACAATCGTTGGATATGCCCGCATACCTGGGACTCTTTTTAATAATCGTGGGTGTAGTTGTCATTAATGTTTTTTCAAAGGCAATCTCCCACTGAATTAAATATTTCCTCTCGCAATAGGGGATTTTGATGCTCACAACTTCCTTATGAATCAATGCGAAAGGGTAGGCGTATAAAGTTGTTAATCTTCTTTGTGCGCCTATTAAATATCTGCTTATAAGAGAAGTCAGGTATGAATGCAAATTTAAGTTTATGGTAAATTAGTTTTTTAAATTAAAAGTTTAGCTTGTGGAAACCTTATTTTTAAGATAAGGTAACTGTTCAACTGAAGCAGGAAAAAATATGCACATAAATATCAGGAATGAAGAGCCGAAAGATTATCATGTCGTGGAAGAAATAACGCGCGAGGCTTTTTGGAATTTATATATCCCCGGGGCGATGGAACATTATATCGCGCATGAATTACGCAAGCATCCGGATTTTATCAAAGAACTCACTTTTGTTATTGAGGTAGACGGGCAAATCGTTGGGAGCATTTTTTATTCGCACGCAAAAGTTGTCAGCCCTGACGGCATGGAACATAAAATAATTACTTTCGGCCCTGTCAGTATTACTCCCCGCTTGCATCGGCAACGGCTGGGACGAAAGTTGATTACCCATTCGATTGAAGCGGCCAAAAAAGCCGGATATAATGCCATCATTATTGGCGGTTTCCCTTATCATTACAAACCCTATGGTTTTGAAGGCAGCAAAAAATTCGGTATATCCATGCCGGACGGCAAATATTATACGGGCATTATGGCACTTGAACTGTATAAGGGCGCTTTGGATAATATTAAAGGCGTGGTTCATTTTTCGCCCGGAATGTATCCCGATGTGTCAAAGCTTGATGAATTTGACAGACAATTTCCGGCCAAAGAAAAGTTAGTAACGCCCGCCCAAGCTTTATTTGAAAAGGCCGCCAGTGAAATTGACGAGTAGATAACGCAAATATGCAATAAAGATACGAGATATAAATCTGGTTTGTGTAAATTTTTTAAATAACTATCATAATGTGTCATTGTATGGTATATTTAAATCATAGGAGAAAACGCAGATGGACAGATCAATTGATGAACGCGCATGGCAAGCTGGTTAAATGCAAAATTCAAAATTAACACCCGATGATAAAATAAAACGATGAGATAAAATCCATGAGCGTGCTACTAACAGGCAGGTGCTTGAGAGCTAATATAACGGATGGCTTTAAGTGCCGCAAATGAGACTTGTCGTTTCCAGGTGCCAAACGCCGATATTAGATTTAGGTGCCGGGGTAGGTATTGACACTTTACATTTAAATCAATTGGGCCATCTTGTCATTGCTTGTGATTTTTCCGAAGTGGCTTTAGAAAAAATCCGCCAAAATATTCCTGAAGTTCAAACACGGCGCGTGGATATGGAACAACCGTTGCCTTTTGAAAATGAAATGTTTGATTTCATTGTGGCGAATAAATCTCTTCATTATTTTAGTGTACAAAAAACGCGTGCGCTTTTTGATGAAGTTTATCGTGTCTTGAAGATGAACGGGCATTTTGCCTTTGTCGTTAATTCTACAAAAGATGAAAATTTTGGGGCCGGTCAAGGTATTAAATTAGAGGATAATTTTTACGAGGTCCGCGGCACAACCTAGCGTTTTTTCGATTTGACAGCGCTTGAAAGATTTTTTGAAAAAGATAAATGGGATTTTGTCTATAAACAAGAAGGTGATACAGAAAGTGCGCGGATGGAAGCTGTATCTTTGAAAGGTATGGCAGACAAAAGATTGACTTGGACGTGTTTGGTTCGTAAAAAAGGGTAAATCTGTTTTATGAAAAAACAAAAACTTGTATTAACGACCTCCTTTTTCGGCAATGAGTTTAGACAAATTTTTAACAGGCAATTGTTCCAATCTTTCAATTGAACGCACTAATGTATTTTCCAAGTTTTTTAACATAAAATGTTCATATTTTTCAGCATTGCCCGTTTTTTTCAATTCCACCATGGCCTCCAAATAAGCAGCTTGGTCTTTTGGAGAAATAAGAATTGGCGGGTATTCATTTTTAATTAAATAAAAATTTGCCAGTAACCTTGCCGTACGTTTATTTGAATCGATAAACGGTTGAATAAAAATAACATTATAATGAATATCCAATGCTTTTTGGATAGGTGTTTTATTGCCTTCTTCAATTTCTCTTAAAATACTTGTCATTTTAAGAGGGATTGAAGCGGGATTTTGTACGGCAATGCCCAAATCATACATTTGAACCCCGACTTTTCTGTAATAATTTTTGTGTTCGGGCTCAATATCTTTCATTAAAGTTGAAGCTGTGCCGATAACAATATCATGAGTTAAATGTGGTTCTGTATAAGAATTCGTTAAAATATCCAAAAAGGCTTGCTTATAATTTTTATCTTGCAATCGGCACAATCTAATAAAATTATCTTGTTCTTCATCCGTCATTTTAGTTTGTTCCAGTGCAATAGAGGAATGCGAACTTTCATCAATCATCCAATCCCAAAATTTATAAGGAATTAAAGTTGTTGCTAATTTTTTTTGATATACTTTTTGTAACTGATGGATATTTTGATAAAGTTCTTGTATAGAAGGGGGTGGGTCTTTTAAAGTTGATTCTTGAAGAACGGGTTGAGGTTTGATTTCAACGCGCACTGTTTTACGTGGTTTTTTATTCGCTTCTTCAACAAGTTTTTCTTTTTCGGAAAGTGATTTTTTCTGCCATAATTTTAACAAGTCGTGCCGTTGTTCCGCTGTAAGCGCCGTTTTATTTTCACGTATATATTGTTGAAGCTCTTTAGAAGTCATTTTGTTATAATCAAGTTGTTTGTTCATTTTAAACCTCTCTTATATAATATAATTATACTTTGAAATTACAATTAAATCAAATAATTTTTGACAAAATATAAAAACCCTTTGAGTTCCGTTGCTTTCACAATTTTGTTATGATATATTTTTGAACTCATTCGTCTTATGAAACGTTTTTGGATTACACGAAAAATATGAAAAAATATCTTATTAAATTAACGGCAAGCGCGTTGAATTTTGTAGCCTTGGGGTTGGGATTGGCCGTAACGGGATACTTTGAACGCGCCGTCATTAATTCTTACTATAAGAAAGAAAAAGGTTAGAAAGGTTTTTAATAAAAATTATAAAAGCCCTATTTAAGGGCTTTTATAATAGAAAATTTATTATTTAGTAGTGATAACTGTTTTTTTATCAAAATTTATTTTGTCTTTTTAGGTTTAGAGCGCGTATATGACCTGACGTATACTTCACCACCTTTTGATTGTGAATTTTCTTGATATCCGTATTTTCCGTATTTATAGTTGAAATAGGCTTGAACAAAACCACTCAATAGTCTGTTTTTTGTATAATCTCTTTCGGATTGCATTAACTGTTTGATTTGTGAATCATTAAGGAGTGGTATTAACTTATCTGAGTTACCATTCAGTATTTCGTCTTTTATTTTTTTGATTGTTTCTTCCATAAGACGTCTTTCATCTCGCATTTGTTGTAAAGCTTCTTCTTCACCGTTGTTTAGTGATGTTGTGTCCCATGGAAAAAAGCTCGTACTTGTAAATAATTCATCAAGTGTTTCACTTGATTTTCTTAATGATTTTTTAATAAGCGCTTTGGCTAATTTATTAGCAATAAATTGATACATGTATTTTCCTTTCATTTATAGATTGCTTTATTAATTTTTTTAGGGTATTTTGAATATATGAAAAAATATTTTATTAAAGTATCGGCAAGCCTGTTGAATTTTGTAGCCTTGGGGTTGGGATTGGCCGTAACGGGATACTTTAAACGTGCCGTCTTATTATTTTTCTTTTTTTGCTTGGTTATTTTTATAAGTGCTCTAACGGGTGCTTTGGGAAACTTTTATGTCTTTGCGGCTTTAACGGTTTTAGGAACCGGTTTAGGTTTATATTTTTTCCTGTCGCCGTTTTTTATCAAAAACATAAATTTTTCCCGTCCATGGCGTATGGGCGTATGTTTCGTGGTTTTATGCTTTGTTATTAGAATTGCGTTTATTTTCCCCGTGCGCACGTTTTATTATGATACAATCGTAAGTCCGTTCGACCGTGAATTGATTCATGCAGGGGATTATATGCTTGTATCCAAACGGCATTGCGGCGGGCTGTATAAAGTTGTTCAAAACAAAACAACAAAAGCGTTGGCTGTGATTGATGCCGATGAATCGTATCCCCAATCGCACTATGCACTGTTTGGGTGTCCGGTGTTTATATTTTACAATCGTGATTTAAAACGTATCGGGAAAAAGATTTAAAAAAGGCGCAGATACTTTAATCCCTTATACCCATATAATAAAGTATGAAAGATATATCAGAAAAATCAGGTTATTTGATAAACAGATTGCTTGATGCGGCGTATACCAAAATACTTTTATATTGCCCTTAATAATAAGTTAAATCCGACAAAACACATTTTTATTTTACGGCCAAAAATGATGGATTGCCCTTTGACGCAAAATATTCCGGCAAAAAATAAGCCCCTTAAAAAAGAGGCTTATGAAAATAAAATTTAAAAATGCTTTTCCGAATTATTTTGCCAAAACAATGATGGTAATTATTCTTAAAGCAGTTAACCTCCAGCTCGTTTAGCTTAATGGTAAATTATATTAAAAAATAAGAGGGAGCAGAGATGAGACGGTTATTAATCCTCCAAAGAAGATAACAATCATTTCTCCAAGAGAAAAGTCTTCAACTAATGGTTCATGTATGTTTTGACTATAATAGTAAATTGCCATTTGATAAAAATGAATGACCAAAATAATCCCCATTAAAACAATATTTTCTAAAACAATATATTCTAAGTAACTATTATGGCGTAGCAAGGTATCTGAGTTGTAAGAAATCCAATTTAAGGCAACGCTCAATAAAAATATCACAAATGTACAAAAAGCAGTATTTAATTTTTGTGGACA
>DLOI01000024.1:8911-9693 GCA_002477185.1 Alphaproteobacteria bacterium UBA7488
TTACGATAGAACCAATATATTAAATATAATCCGCTGCTTAAAATCGTACAAATCCATAAACGTTTAAGGGTAATATTAAAATAGGGTGTTTTAGCTTTTGGATTAAAGTCTTGAAAACGAAAAAAATCTTCTTTTAAAGAATTTAAATACATTTTGTTAATCATAAAACATAAAGCTAAAGATACAATAAAATATAATATTAATAAGCCTGATGATTGAAATATTCCGGCTGCTAAAAAGAGGCAAAGCATAAAGAAGTTAAATGGGTAAATGCCTAATATTATCGGATAAAACATCCCCAAAAATAAGGGGTAAATGTTAAATTCCCGTTCTTCAGATAAACGTTTTTCCCATGTTGGTGATAATTGGCGGATAAAATTAAAGTCTTTAAAACGTGATGACCATTTTTTATATTCTTGAATAAAATTAGATGTATTGTTCATGCATTATCTCCTTTTTATATAATCATTTCAGATCAATTTGTATCTATATCCAAAAAGTCGCCTGTAAAGGGCGACTGGAAGTTAGACTCTATTGTTGGAAATAGCGCGATATATTTGCATATGCTTATTCTATCGCCTTCCAGTCAACAGACTGAAAGGGATTTTTACGCCTTACGGCAACCAACACAGGAGTCTAACCCTGAAGAATGACAACTCATCATTCTCAATTTATAAGTTTAAATCAAACGGTCGCGAAAATCAACAGATTTAATATCTTTTATTTATTTAAGAATTGATGTATATCAAAAAATAAGCCTCTTAAAAAAGAGGCTTATGAAA
>DLOI01000024.1:9782-10279 GCA_002477185.1 Alphaproteobacteria bacterium UBA7488
CTCCTTGGCCTTCAAGCACGATTGCGGCCGCTTTGACCATATCGACGGCGTTGTATTTGCCGGTCAAATCATTCGTCACGCCGACAACAATGGACACTTTGCCTTCAAATGTTGCGACAGCGCCGACAATGCCCGACCCGATTTTCTTTTTCCATTCGTCGACCATGGGTTTGAGTTCTTTGGCCGGCACATCGTGCAAAATTTTGCCCATGACTTTGACGCCGTTGATGACTTTGTAATCTTCTTCGGTTTTAGTGCCCGAACCGCCCGCCAAAGCCAATTGACGGCGCAAATCGGAAATTTCTTTTTCCAATTTTTTCTTGGTTTCCAATGCCCCTTCAACCTTGGCATTTAAATCCTTCAACGAAGTTGATTTCGTCACATTCATCATATGGTGAATCAGATGGGCTTGAGCGCGCATTTTTTGAAGCGCAGCCAACCCGACAACCGCTTCAATACGCCGTACGCCCGATGCGACGGCACCTTCGGATACGATG
>DLOI01000024.1:10354-11870 GCA_002477185.1 Alphaproteobacteria bacterium UBA7488
CCCGCACGGTATCGCCGTATTTTTCGTCGAACAACGCCATGGCGCCCAATTTAATCGCTTCATCGGGTGTCATAATGTCGGTTGTAATCGGCGAGTTTGTCAAAATCACTTCATTCACCAACCGTTCGACTTTGGCAATTTCTTCTTCGCTCATCGCACGGTTGAGCGTAAAGTCAAAACGGAAGAAATTCGGCGTGACCAATGACCCTTTTTGATGAACACTGTCACCCAAAACGGTTTGCAAAGCCGCTTGTAACAGGTGGGTTGCCGAATGGTGGACGCGTATATTGAAACGGCGGNNCGGTGTCAATCATAAACAGGCCCGAATCGCCCGTTTTGACAGTGCCCGATTCAACCGTGCCGATATGCACGATTAAATTATTGTTTGCGCTGCGTACGGTGTTCGTGACTTTGATTGTCGCATTCGGCGTTTTAATCGAACCCGTATCGCCGACTTGCCCGCCCATTTCGCCGTAAAACGGTGTTTGGTTGGCTACAATATACACTTCTTCGCCTTGCAAAGCATAATCGGCGGGTGCGTTGTCTTTGACCAATGCAATGATGTTGGCTTCGGCTGCGTTTTCGGTGTACCCCAAAAATTCAGTGGCGCCGACGTTTTCATAAATGTCAAACCATAATTTGGCCGTGGCCGTATCATTCGTGCCAATCCAAGATTTGCGCGCTTCAGCCTTTTGTTTTTCCATCGCTTTGTCAAACCCGTCGGTGTCAACCGTCTTGCCTTGAGATTTTAAAGCATCTTGCGTTAAATCAAGCGGGAATCCGTACGTATCGTACAATTTGAACGCGACATCGCCCGGCAATGAACCGCCATCGGCCAATTTCGCCGTTTCCGCATCCAATAATTTTAACCCGTTTTCAAGGGTTTGTTTGAATTTGGTTTCTTCCAAACGCAACGATTCTTCAATCACTTTTTGCTGGGCAATGAGTTCGGGATAGGCTTCGCCCATGGTCGAAATTAACGATGGTACCAATTTATACATCAACGGGTCGGTGCAGCCGATTAAATGGGCATGGCGCATTGCGCGGCGCATAATACGGCGCAGCACATATCCGCGCCCTTCGTTAGATGGCAAAACGCCGTCGGCCAATACGAACGACGTCGAACGCAAATGGTCGGCAATGACGCGCAGTGACGTTTTGTGTTCACCGTACGGTTCGACACCGGCAATGGCGGCGGATTGTTCAATCAATTGTGTGAAAATTTCAATGCCGTAGTTATCGTTCGTGCCGTGCAAAATAGCGCTCAACCTTTCCAAACCCGACCCCGTATCAATGGATTTTTTCGGCGTTTCAACGCGGCGCCCGTCGGGCAAATCTTCGTATTGGTCAAATACCAAATTCCATACTTCGATAAAGCGGTCGCCATCTTCTTCCGGCGTGCCGGGGCGTCCGCCCCAATATTGGTCGCCATGGTCGTAAAAGATTTCGCTGCATGGCCCGCACGGCCCCGTATCGCCCATTTGCCAAAAGTTGTCTTTGGTGGCAATCGGGATGA
>DLOI01000024.1:11911-12728 GCA_002477185.1 Alphaproteobacteria bacterium UBA7488
GATATACAGTCACGCACAATTTGGATTTGTCCAACCCGATTTCTTTGGTCAGCAATTCCCAAGCGTAATAAATAGCTTTTTCCTTAAAATAATCGCCGAACGAAAAATTGCCGAGCATTTCAAAAAACGTGTGATGGCGGCGCGTATAACCGACGTTATCCAAATCGTTATGCTTGCCCCCGGCGCGAACGGATTTTTGCACGGTAGCAGCACGCGGGAACGGCGGTGTTTCGGCACNNGCCCCGTAAAATAGTTTTTAAATTGCACCATGCCCGAATTTGTGAACATCAGGCTCGGATCGTTGCGCGGCACCAGCGAGCTGGCCGGCACAATCACGTGGTCTTGTTTTTTAAAATAGTTGATAAAGGTTGAACGAACTTCGTTTGTGATATTTTTAGGCATTTTAAATTCCAAATCGTTTGTTTTTTTTGTTTCGATACTTTTAAAAAGGGGAGCCCTTTCATTTTAAAAGCCCGGCCTTTGGTTCAAAAGGCCGGACAAATTTTGCTTTCCGGCAATGATTATTCGGTGGCGGCAGGAGTGCCGGTATCGGCTTCGGTTTCAGGGCCGGTCATCAAAGCTTGGGAAATTTCTTTGCCGTCGGCGCGAATTTCGCGTTCGATTTCTTCGGCCATTTTCGGGTTGGCTTTTAAATAAGCCTTGGCATTTTCGCGGCCTTGGCCGATGCGTTCGCCTTTGCATGAAAACCAAGCGCCCGCTTTTTCGACAATGCCCGCTTTGACACCCAAGTCAAGCAATTCGCCCATTTTGGAAATTCCTTCGCCGTAAATGATGTCAAAATCAACCGTTTTAAACG
>DLOI01000024.1:12848-19010 GCA_002477185.1 Alphaproteobacteria bacterium UBA7488
TTGTTTCGGGATTGCCGAACATCACGCCGATTTTCATACGGATTTGGTTAATGAAAATAACCAAGGTGCCCGCCCGCGCGACCGACGCCGTTAATTTGCGCAAAGCTTGGCTCATCAAACGCGCTTGCAACCCCATATGGGAATCGCCCATTTCGCCTTCGATTTCGGCTTTTGGCACCAAAGCGGCAACCGAATCGATAACCAAAACGTCGATTGTCCCCGAACGCACCAATGTATCGGCGATTTCCAAAGCTTGTTCGCCCGTATCGGGTTGAGAAATCAACAAATCGTTGATATTGACGCCCAATTTTGTCGCATATGATGGGTCAAGGGCGTGTTCGGCATCGACATAGGCGCAAATGCCGCCCTTTTTTTGAGACTCGGCAACAACATGCAAAGCTAAAGTGGTTTTGCCCGAACTTTCAGNNGGGCCGTAAATTTCAACGATTCGCCCCTTTGGCAACCCGCCGATACCCAGCGCCAAATCAAGCCCCAAAGAGCCGGTCGAAATGGACGGGATTTCAACGGCGTTGTCTTGTTGCCCGAGGCGCATAATCGAGCCTTTGCCGAAGGCGCGTTCGATTTGGCTTAAAGCCGCTTGCAATGCTTTATCTTTTTCCATGTTTGTTCCTCTTTTGTTCTCATGTTGATAATGCAATTATTATCCCTTATTTTTTATAAAAGCACAAGAAAAAAATGCACAGAACCCGTTATGCTTTCGGATTCGTCTTCATAAACGGATTAAAATGCGTATGAACCTATTGAAATATAAAATAAAAATGGCTTAAAACAAGGCAATTTCAACAAAATGAATTTTTTGCTTGAAATTTAAAATAATTCTGTTATGTTAGCGCAATTAACTTTTTGTTTATGAAGATTTTTTTTAGAAGGGTTCCCCAAAAATGTTATTTCCGCCCGACAATATAAATTTAGCCTCATACATTTTACATGAAATCGTGTGCAAAATGCAAGTATCGGCAAACTTGCATCAAAACGGTATTGAATGGGAAAAGGATATTTTGCATTTCGAAAAGCAAACGACCGATGAAACAGTGCGCCATATGAAAAGTTTGGTCGGAGCGTTTGACCATGCCGCGGTTGTCGGTGCTTGTTTAACGTCAGGCTGGTTTGAACATCATGCGAATATGTTAGTGGATGAAAAAAATCCCGAATATGTTCAAAAGGAAATTGCGCAATTTTCACATTTGATTACGCATATTATCCATAAAAAAACGGATCCGATTCGTCCCGATGATAAACGCACGAAAATGCAACTGACCAAAATGGGATTTCAACTTGGGTTGGATTTGGGGCGGTGTTTGAACAATATGACGCCATATAGTGAAATGTCAAGCCTTAAAATGCGCGAGATGTTGGAAATGATTAAGGTTGGGCCCGCCTTGTTAAAACATGGCAAAAAACCGTTGGCACACGCTTATGTTCATACCCGTTAATGTTGGAAACGCTGAGGCGTATGATATGCGAACATTTTAAAAGGAACAACATGGACGCATCCCTTTTTGATTTGGTCGGCGCCTATTACGAAAATATGTCCGCAAAAGACATTCAAAAAGCGGGTGCACACTATCTTGACCCCGTTTGGCCGGTACATCCCGTTATAAAATATCTGTTGCTGTTCAGGGCGCTTGAAAAATTGCATAAAGAAGGTAAGAAAAACCTGCGGTTGCGCTTAATGGCACGGGCGGCTGATAAAAAAGCAAAAGCGCATATGCCCGCGCTTATCGATGAATTGGCGGCGTTGGCAAATCAAACGCCCGCGAAAACGGCGCAAGCATTAATTGAATCTTGTTTTTGCCAGACTCAAGCGGGGACGCCGTATGTTTTTGCCCATTATTTGAAGGGGGTACAAAGCACATTTGTTAAGGCGGAAAAAATACCCGCACATGCCTTAAGCCGTGCGGTGCTTATTATGGATGGGTGTGACGGCAAAATCTTGTTGTCCGATGATTTTTTAGGGTACTTATGTGCTGTTTCAATCAAGCATAAATATACGCAAGCGGCTGCGTTTTTCCTTAAAAAATTACAAAACAGGGCAGGAAAAGACATGGTATCGGTACTAACCAAATACGCCGTGGATAAAAAAATATTGCATGCATGCGCCGTTACAGGCCTTGGCAAAAAACGCTCAAGTGGTCAATTTAAAAGGATTTTACAGCATTTAAGATAAGACGTATGGAACGGGATTCCTTGCTGTAAACTGTTAAAAAAGTATTGACAAAAATGTTTTTGAGGCGTATCCTTAACTCCTAAAACTTTAAAAAAGTTTTAAATTTTAATTGGTTATTTTTTAAATCCTCATAAGGAGGCGTCCTATGAATTTTGAAGTTGCACCCCTTGACAATCATATTAATTTAACGGCCGTTTCGCTTATGAATGACGTTTATTATCTGACGTATCCCGCCAGGTCGCCCAAACCTCAAGAAGATGCTTCTAAGCGTTTGGAAAAGATTTTAAATCATATGGCGGTTTTATCCAATATTCTTTACAGCGAAGGGCATGCATGCAAATATGCTCGCATGGCTTACAATTGTGCGCGCCGGTATAGCACGGAAGGCATTTATAATTGTTTGGCACAGATGGCAGAAGAAACTGGCAAACCCGTTCCTGAAATTTTTAAAGCCGCCGTTCATGCTCAAATTTTTACCGGTTGCGGCGCCTTTGTCGATACGCTTGATTTTGCCACGCGCAAAACATTTGCCCATGCGGATTGTTCAAAAAAATATGCCTACGAACATGTCAAATTGTTACTTGATGCGGCACAAGAATTGTCAGGCAGAAAAGAGTATGGGGATTTTGGTCTAGATAAAGAAGAATTAAACGCCGTCATTGATAAATTGTATGAAATTCCGGCGCAAAGGCGTGGTGCAAAAGAAATTAATTTAATGAATTTAATGCGTGCGCATCTAGCGGTGCGTATTGGCGATAAGCATGCCGCGTTAATGGTTCAACCGTTGCCTGAAAAAGTCGGCATACGAAAAGCGGGCCCCGCNNGGCCGCGTGCATGATTAAAGGGAATGTTTGTTTTTATCGTGGGGGGAGTGTGCGATTTCATTAAAGCGCTCTTTTAAAGCCCGAGTAAGGGCAAAACCGTTTAACGGCCTTAAACAAGTCAAGGGCAAATTCCTTGACTTTTTTTTATTTGTCCCCTAAAGTTAACAGATATTTTTTTAAAGTCGATAAAAAAGGGGTACATGATGTTCCAAGGATTGGCCGACAGATTAACGGGGATATTTGATAAGCTGACAAAACGGGGGATTTTAACCGAAGCAGCCGTTGATGAAACAATGCGCGAAATTAAAATCGCATTGTTGGAAGCGGATGTTGCTTTGCCCGTTGTCAAAGAGTTTATTGCCAATGTGCGCGAAAAGGCGGTCGGGGAACAAATTGTCAAATCGGTTTCTCCGGGGCAAATGGTTGTTAAAATTGTATCCGATGAATTGGTAAATTTATTGGGTGGCGCCGAAGAATTGAAAATATTGCCGCACGGGCAAAGCGTTATTTTAATGGTCGGGTTGCAAGGGTCGGGTAAAACGACTTCTACGGCAAAATTGGCCGTGCGTTTGAAAAAAAGCGGCAAAAAAGTATTAATGGCAAGTTTGGACGTTTATCGCCCGGCGGCTCAGGAACAATTGGCCGAATTGGCCGAGAAAAACTCTTTGGACGTGTTGCCGATTATCAAGGGGCAAAAACCCGAAGACATCACGCGCCGCGCGTTGCAAGAGGCAAAGTTGTCCGCTTATGATGTTTTGATTTTGGATACCCGNNCGGGGCGTTTGCATATTGACGAGGACATGATGCGCGAAGTCGGGCGCATACGCGACTTGTCCAATCCGACCGAAACATTGTTGGTGGTCGATGCGATGATGGGGCAAGATGCCGTCAATGTTGCGAAAGAATTTTCCGATAAAGTCGGTATTACCGGTACCGTGTTAACGCGTATTGACGGCGATTCGCGCGGTGGGGCGGCTTTATCGATGCGCCATGTGACGGGGCAGCCGATTAAATTTTTGGGTGTCGGCGAAAAAGCGGATGCTTTGGAAGTTTTTGACGCCAAACGCATTGCCGACCGTATTTTGGGCATGGGCGACGTGGTCGGGTTGGTTGAAACCGCTATGGAAAAAATCAATCAAGAGGAAGCCCAAAAAACCGCGATGCGCATGATGGAAGGCAAATTCGATTTGAACGATTTGTTGTCTCAGATTCGCCAAATCAATAAAATGGGCGATATTAAAGGTATCATGAAAATGATTCCGGGTATTTCCAAAATGAAAGACAAAATCGATGCGGCGGGCATTGACAATAAAATGATTAAACATCAAGAGGCGATTATTTTATCGATGACGCCGTATGAACGCAAATACCCCGAAGTGTTAAAGGCGGCGCGTAAAGCGCGTATTGCGGCGGGTTCAGGCACATCGCCGATGGAGGTGAACCGCCTGTTAAAACAATATGAACAAATGGCCAAAGTGATGAAGCAATTCAAAAAAATGGGGCCGATGGGCATGATGAAAATGATGGGCGGATTAAAGGGCATGATGGGCGGCGGTTCCATGCCCGGCGGTTTCGGCGGCATGGGCGGTTTCGGTTCTGCGGGTGGTATGCCGGATATGGGGGCGATGCCCGATTTAAACGCTTTGCAAAACAGCGGCGGTTTAAATGCCAACGGCTTGNNCGGTGACATCAATGAGCTGATGAAACAGTTGCCGAAGAAATAGGGGTGGTGTTATGATTTTTCTTGACTTTTGGCGGAAAATATGATATAAAAACATTCATTAATCGGGATTAATCTATCCCGATTTTTTTATGCTTTATTCAAAAGTTTTGCCGATGTTTGTTATCTTGAATTTGAATGGGTGTCGAAAAGGGGCTTCGCATTATCCATTGTGAGCGTTGTTTTTGTGACAGAAATTGGTGTTGTACAACTAAAAAATACACTTTTAAAATCTTTTGCCGATGCGCGTCCAATTCGTGCTGTAAAAAATATAGCATGGGTTGCCGTACACGGCCATGCCTTTGGGCGGGGTATAGCGTGTGGCATCATCAACCCTTAGGGCGTGGGTGGAGGTGTTTTGATAGATGGTTGTCTTGGATGGGCACAAGTTTGAAGAGCCCAATGAGACAATCATTTTATCGCCCTTTTGAACGTCGGCAGTATCAAGGGTTGCATACACCGAATCAAAATAAAATGTGCGGATGGTTAAGGCTAAAATACTTTGGCCGACAAAGGATAAAATCAAAAATAACAGGCCGTATAAAATCGGGCGTTTTAAATGAAGGTTTTTTTCGAAAAACGGGAATAAAATCAAATAGCCCCATATGATCATTAAAATCCCGCCGCATAATAAAAAGACGCCGAAGTGTTGCAACATTCCCGTTACCGCGCACAAAAAGATGAATAAAACGGGTGCCAAATACAAAATAAGCGCTCTTTTAAAATACCCGCATATGGCCGACCCCAATCCCGGGGACAAGCAATTCAGCGCAAAAATTAAAAGGCGTATCAATGTAGTTTTCATACGCAAAAATTAGCATACGATGATAATCAAAGCAACACATATTTTGACAGTATATCCCGCTAGTTTCGGCGGTCGTTCATTATCCAAACTTCATTAATTTAAAAGGGTCGGGATATAGGATGCTTTCAGATTATCGTTTTCCCACGATATATTCCCCTTATATACCCGCAATTCATAAGGTGGCGCCAAATCGGAACCCACAAGCGTCACATAAAATGAATAGGTATCTTCATCGTTTTTAAATTCGTAATAATGGTTGCCGCCGTTGCCGTCAAAGGTTTTAGAGCCATTTAAGACAGTATCGGGAGGCCCGGCAAAATCATGGCCTTGATTCCAAAATGAAAATCTGAACTTGTGGGATGTTTGGCCGTTTGCGTTTAATTCGTCAATCCTGCCGAGTCCCTGTGATGTTTTAAATTTATAAAGGTTTCTTTTAAACTCTTTTAACGTGGGATGCAGCGTTTGCAAATCCGCCTTTTTAATATCGGTTGCAAGTTGTTTTTGCAGCGGCGTTTTTAAATTAAGGGCTATCAGTTTGCCATCATTGTTAAGCCAAATAAGGCCGGATAAAAACATAATCCCCTTATCGCCCATTTGAGTCCAATCATTTGCATGGCTTTGGGTT
>DLOI01000095.1:0-1201 GCA_002477185.1 Alphaproteobacteria bacterium UBA7488
GGCGATGTATTTCGATGTTTGTGGTATGCAAAAGCATACAAATCGGCGTCTTCGCGCTTGGCAACATCGCACAAGCGGGCGCTGCGCAACCCGCGCCCGGGGGAAAGGAAAGAGATGGCCTCCAAAATATTCGTTTTGCCCGCACCGTTATGGCCGGTTAAAACAACGGGTTGCAATCCGGCATCAAGTGTCAGGTTAAGTGTGTCGTATGACCTGAAATCGGTCAAACGCAATTGCAAAATACCCGTCTTTTTCATGCCTTGCATTTTTTATCTTTCTTACCTTTTTCGGCGCCAGGAACCGCCTGACAATTTTTGCCTTTTTTACCACACGGCGCCGCACATCGTTGTGCGGGGTTATTTCTTTAAAAACGGGCGGCTAAACCTGCGCCGCCCTTTATTTTTTCGGACAAGCGCCCGTTTAGACACGCATCGGCATCAAAACGTACAATGCCGTGTCATCTTTGGCGTCGGTCAAAATAACCGGAGACAACCCGTCCATCAGTTTCATTTGAACGGTGCCGCCTTTAACTTGAGCCAAAATATCCAACAAGTAACGATAGTTAAAGCCGATTTCGACCGCTTCGGCCGTGTAAACGGCGTCCATTTCATCTTCGGCGGACCCTTCGTCAACAGAGGCTGCAAAGACTTGCAACAAGTTTTCGCTTAACGCCAATTTAATGCCGCGCGATTTTTCGGACACAACGGCCACGCGTTCAATCACGTCGGATAAGACGGCGGCATCAGCTTCCAAAACTTTTTCGTTGTTTTGCGGAATGACTTTTTCATATTCGGGATACGTGCCATCAATCAAACGCGAAGACAATTCAACATCCGCAATTTTAAAACGGATTTGGTTGGCGGACAATTCGACTTCAATTTTGCCTTCAACTTCCGCAGCCAATTTCGATAATTCGCCAATCGTTTTGCGCGGAATAATAACGCCCGGGATGCCTTCGGCCCCGCTCGGCAAAGCCACTGTTGCACAAGCCAATCGGTGCCCATCGGTTGCAACGGCGCTTAACCCGCCCTTTTCGCCATGTTTTTCATGGAAATAAATACCGTTTAAATTATAACGCGTTTCTTCCATTGACACGGCAAAACTTGTTTTGGAAATCAAATCGACAATGTCCACGGCATTCATTTCAAAATGAAACGGCATGTTTTCTTTTGCCATGGACGGGAACCCGTCGGCGGGCAAA
>DLOI01000095.1:1212-4169 GCA_002477185.1 Alphaproteobacteria bacterium UBA7488
TGATTGGATGCCCAATTGGCTTGTTTCGGGATTAAAGGCCATTGCCACTTGCGACCCGTCAGCCAATTTTTTGACGATATCGTACAATTTGTGCGCGGGTACCGTAATGGCGCCTTGCACTTCAACGGCGGCCGGGACGGATTCGGCAATTTCGATTTCGTTGTCGGTGGCCTTGAAACGTACGGTATCGCCGCTTGTTTCAATCAATACGTTTGACAAAATAGGGATTGTTTGGCGGCGTTCAACAACGCTTTGCACGTGGGACAGGGCTTTTAACAAAGCAGCGCGTTCAATGTTTAATTTAATCATGTTGTCTTCCTTTTTCGTTAGCTTAAAGGGTCGGCTTTCCTTTTAAAAACCCTTAAACCATCCGGCTTTTTTGGGGGCGAAACTTTAAAAGGGGCGGCAAACCTTAAGCGGTTAAAGTTATTGCCTTTAAAAATCTTTTAGAAAAGTTTACTTTAAATCTAACAAAAATGCCACAAAAAAACAACTTTTTTTGCCGCTGGGGGCTTTTTTTTGACAAACCTCTTTTTTTTTGCACAAAAACAAGGTATAAAGGGGAAATTATATCGGCATGGCGCCGCACTTTACAAAGATAGGGATTTTTTCAAATGACATATGCCTTAAAACACACGGAATTATCCAGACCCAGCACCTTGGCTCAAAAAGATTTGCAAAACCTGCCCAAACGTGTTGACATTATCGGACAAGATAAGGCTTTAGAGGCTTTAGATTTCGGTATTCATATGACGGCACCCGGCTATAATATCTTTTGCGCAGGGCCAAAAGGCGTCGGGCGGACAACGTTGTCGTTAGAGGCTGTTAAAAAATATGCCGCCACATGCAAAGCGCCGTCGGATTGGTGTTACATTCACAATTTCGAAACGCCGCATAAGCCGATTGCGCTGCAATTTCCGGCGTTTGCCGGCAAAGTGTTTGCCAAAACGATTAAACGGATGGTCGATGAACTTAAAATCGCATTGCCGATTGCGTTTTCGGACGAATCGTACAAAAATGCCGCCGCGCGCATAGAGCAACAATATAAGGATGAAAAAGACAGCTATTTTGAAGCGCTGGAAAAACTCATTACCGAAAAAAACGTCGCGCTTGTCAAAACGCCTGCGGGCGTAATTGTCGCGCCGAAAATGGACGGCAAAATTTTGGAACCGGAAGGGTTTAACAAGCTGCCCAAAGCCACACGCAAAATTGTTTTGGAACAAATGACCAAGGCGCAAAAACGCTTGGAATCTGCGGTCAAAGACACACCCAAGTGGGAAGAAAACCAACAACGCCAAATGTGCAATTTACAAATGCGCACAGCCACAAAAGTCATAAAGGGCGTTATCGGCCCCGTTGAAAAAACATTTGCCGACAATCCGAAAATCGTCGCTTATTTGCGGGCGATGGGCAATGACATTTTGGAAAACGTGCATTTGTTCGCCGATTCGGAATCGACGTCGGATACGGCTGCGGATTTGTGGGACAAATATGCCGTCAATTTATTGATTACGAATAAACCCAGCGGCGGCGCACCCGTCGTTCATTTGACTCACCCGACACTTACCAATCTAATCGGCAAAATCGAACGTGTACAACAAGCCGGCACCGTGATGTCCGACTTTTCGATGATTCGACCCGGCGCTTTGCACCAAGCCAACGGCGGTTTCTTAATCATTGAAATCCATGAATTGCTGACCAACCCTTATGCATGGAATGCTTTAAAGCGCAGTTTGCTCAACAAAGAGGTCAAAATCGAATCGGCTTCGGACGACAATTCGGTTTTTGATGTGGTTTCATTAGACCCCGATGCCATACCGCTGAACGTCAAATTGATTTTAATCGGCGAAACGCATTTGTATTACACGTTGGCTCAAAACGATGACGAATTTGTTGAACTGTTTAAAATTTTGGCTCAATTTTCCGAGCGCATGGACCGCACAAAAGATGCCGAAAAACAATACGCCGCTTTGATGCAAAATATGGTCAAATGCGAAAATTTAAAACCGGTTTCTTTGGGCGCCATTAAACGGCTGATTGAACATGCCGCCCATCTATCGGGCGATAAAAACCACCTGAGCACCCATTTGGCGCGGTTAAACGACATTATGCGCGAATCTTCATATTTGGCGGATAAAACGGGTTCAAAAACCATTCAAGCTTTGCATATTGACGATGCCTTAAAAGCGCGCAAAAACCGTTTGGGACAATCGCATCATGAAATGATGGATTTGATTGCACGCGGCATTATTAATATTGAAACAAAAGGCTTTAAAGTCGGACAATTAAATGCCCTAGTCGTTCATGATTCGGGTACTTTTTCGTTCGGACGCCCGAACCGCGTAACGTGCCAAATCCGATTGGGGGACGGCGATTTTATCGACATTGAACGCGAATCGGAACTCGGCGGCCCATTGCATTCAAAAGGGGTGATGATTTTATCATCGTTTTTAGCGTCCAGATTTGGGCAAAATATGCCGATTTCGTTGGATGCCAGCCTTGTCTTTGAACAATCTTACGCTGAATTGGACGGCGATTCGGCTTCCAGTGTCGAATTATATTGCCTGTTATCCGCCATTTCGGGGATACCGTTGAACCAAGCCATTGCGGCGACGGGGTCGGTGAACCAGCTGGGTCAAATCCAAGCCATCGGCGGGGTAAACGAAAAAATCGAAGGGTATTTTGAAGTGTGCAAAGGGCAAGGGTTAACGGGCGAACAAGGCGTCATTATTCCGCAAAGCAATGTGCAAAACCTGATGTTGCCGGCCGAAATCGTCGAAGCGGTCAAAAACAAAAAATTCAATATTTATGCGGTCAAAACCGTTGATGAAGGCATGGAAATTTTAACCGGCAAAAAAGCCGGCACGACCGATAAAAAAGATGCCTATCCGGCGGGTACCATTAATGCGGAAGTGGCCGACCGCTTGTTGCAATTTTTCAAAAAAGCGCAACGGTTT
>DLOI01000035.1:0-3206 GCA_002477185.1 Alphaproteobacteria bacterium UBA7488
GGGGGGGGGGTATACTATTAAGTATAGGATTAAGATAAAACCGCAAGTTTGATTGTAAGATAATCCCTAAACTTAAACAAGGAGCAGCTCAAATGGTAGTTATAAATCAAGTGCTAACGGAACAACAAAAAGCACACTTACGAAATACAATTATGCTTGATAAATTATCAAGCGGCGTATTTACATTAGGAGTTTTTTTCTGCGGGACTCTTGTTACCGCTTTTGTTCCCATTGCCGGTGTTGCAACAGCCGCCGTATGTGCCGCAATTGTTGCGCGTGATCGGAATGCAATAAAAAAAAATCAAGAAAAATTATCCGGTTCTCAAAATTTTACTCTTTGTCAAGATAAAATACATTCCGACGACAAACAAACATTAAATCAAAATATTAAAAGTATCGCCAAAAAAATTAGAAATAATAAAGCCTTACTTTTAGTCGGTGTTGCAGTTGTTGGAGCAAGCATTGTGGCTGCAGGGATTATTGGACCCTCATTATTGGCCGTTGCTGCGGCTAGTGCAGGGGCATATGTTGCAGTTAACGCACAAAATAAAGTAAGATCGAGTTTGGATAAGAAAAAAAATCTTGAAAATATTTTATCTGTGTCAGCCGGAACATCACAAAAAGGTCAGTCGCCTTTAAAATCCCGTTTGCATGAAATTACAGCACAAACAAACCAAACAAAAGCAGCTCAAAATGACAAAACTTCCAATGAGGCATTGCCGGCGCGTACGGCAGCGACAAGTAACATTGAAATGAATGAAGCCGGGGTATACACAATTGATTTAACGACGTCTGTAACGGCACCGATTATCCCTCAAAAGACGCCCAAAGAAACAACGCGTACTTTACCGTTGAAAAGCATAACCAAAAGCAGCCGCGGTTCGTAAAACTTTTAAAATGTAAATTCAGTATGAATAATATAATAGGGGGATGTCGAATTTTGATTTCCTCCTTTTATTGTCAAATCAGCGGATTAATTATACCGAATGAGCGGTACGACTTTTTGAACGCCGACGGTGTCTTTAATAACGCGCACGACACGTTCCAATTCTTCGATATTTTGAGCAATGCCCATAATATAAACGGTGCCGTTTTCCATCACAATTTTATAGTTGCTGGACGATACGTCTTTCGTTATCACCAATTGCGTGCGGATTTTGGCCGAAACGGCGGCATCAAAATTGACTTTTTCAATGGATAACGGTTCGGCAATGCGGATGTAATTGTACACTTTTTTTACGCCATCGGTACACCAGGTAACTTCGACGATTTTATCGACTAAATCAATGTCCCCGACGGCCCCCGTCAACAAAACGCGCCCTTCAAAAACCGTTACGTCAATATCCACCGACAATTTGGAATCCAATTTGATATAACTGTCGCGCAATTTTAAATTAAGACCCGTGTCGGCTACATCGTCATTCAGCGGGCGGNNTCGTCCAAAACCAAAGTCGTCACTTTTCGCGCACCCGTAAAAATTGTTCCCGCAAATTGGCAGGCCGATATGCCGAAGCAGACAAAAATTAAACAAGATATTTTGCAAAAAAGTGCGGCGGCTGGCTTTCGTTTGAAAAATGCCAAAATTTTTTTTGGGCCCCACACATTTTTGTTTTGAATTACTGTGCATACGGCAAGGGGCATTGTGCATCGATTGCCACCGAAAATTTTAATGGCAAAAAAACGTTCAAGGGCGAAAATTCTGACGGCAAACTGACACAGCAGCTTCATAAAACCCTCCACGCATCCTTAATATGCCTTGGCATGCGTTTGGGAGCAAATAAAACAGCGTCGTAACGTATGCTGAAATCGGAAAATTGCGGGTTGCGTTGTAAAAAAGCGGCCGATGCACGGATGACGCGCGCTTGGTTTTCAATTGTAACGGCATGCAATGCTTTTTCGAAAGTGGCGCGTTTTTTAACTTCAATAAAAACTAATAAACGCCCTTTGCGCATGATTAAGTCCACTTCGCCCGCCCCCGTGCCGCGTCCCGTTACATAATTGCGAGAAACGGGTATGTATCCCTTTAACATCAACAGCATCTGCGCCCATTTTTCACAGCGGTGACCCGTTTTGCAATCGGTGGATTTATCGGGTAAGGGGGCTTTGTTTGAATCAGTTTTTTTCATTTTGTATATCCAATGCCATTTTGTAAATTTGTTTTTTGTGAATGCCCGTGATGCCCGCAACCAATTCGGCGGTATCTTTAAGCGAGGCATTTTGAAGCGTTTGAATAATCAAGCGTTTAATGTCATCTTCATTCATTTTGTCATCTTGTGCATGCGGGCGGTCGATGACCAAAACCAGCTCGCCCTTTGGTGCGCCGTTTTGCGCATAAAAATCTATCAAGTCCGAAACGGGCATGCGTTTGGCTTCTTCGAATTTTTTCGTGATTTCGCGCACAACGGCCATTTGGCGGTTGCCCAAAACGCGTAAAATATCATCCAAAGCCCCTTGCAACCGATGTGGCGTTTCGTAAAAAATTAATGTTGCCGCTAAATTTTTAACCCCGTTTAAAGCATTTTGGCGAGCTACGGATTTATGGGGCAAAAAACCGCCGAAATAAAAGCTGTCGGACGGTAATCCCGATAATTGCAGCGCCCATAAAACGGCATTGGCGCCCGGCACCGTCGTGTAAGCCAAACCCAATTCCTGAGCCTCGCGCACTAAGCGGTAACCCGGGTCGGAAATCAGCGGCGTTCCCGCATCGGATACCAACGCGATATTAACGCCCTTTTTTAATTTGTCAATCAATGCGGGGCGCGCTTCGTCGGCATTATGTTCATGATAGGGTGTCAATGGCGGGCATTTTAATCCCAACAAAGTCATCAACTGTTTTGTTGTGCGTGTATCTTCGCAAGCGATTAAATCCACGCTTTGTAAAATTTCTTTGCCGCGTAGGGTGATGTCCGACAAATTCCCAATTGGGGTGGATACTAAAAATAACATGTCATCATCCTTATAAAAAAACTTGAAAATGCTTTATAAAAACTATAACATGTAAATAAGTTCAAAATCAACAAAAAGGTATGATAAATGATAAAACTTAAGGCGTTAAAGATTCTGACGGTTGCATGTATGATGGCTTTGGCGGGATGCGGCGATAAAACGGGCTCCTTTACCGAACCGCCCGCGTTATATACGCCCAGTACATCCGGCGTACGCGGCGCATCGTCCAAAATGGCGATGTTGGTCCCTTTAAGCGGCCA
>DLOI01000035.1:3228-3921 GCA_002477185.1 Alphaproteobacteria bacterium UBA7488
TGATGGCGCAATTTGATAAAATGGACAGTGGCAGCGCAGTCTTGTTTTATGATACCAAAGGGACGGCACAAGGTGCCGTGGATGCATATCATGAAGCGCTTAAGGACAAACCCGATTTAATTGTCGGCCCCGTCTTTTCGGGCGAGGTGGCGGCTATCAAACGTCAAAACCCAAGCATGCCCGTTTTGTCATTTACATCTGACGGCTCTGCGGTCGGTGACGGGGTTTACACAATGGCGTTGATGATTCCCGAGCAAGTTAAACGTATTGTGGGGTTTGCTTGCGAATCCGGCCAACGCAAAATGGCCGTATTGGGACCCGAAAATAAAGTGGGCGAATTGGTTATGAATACGTTGGCGACCGAAGTTGCCAAATGCCCCGGTATGGAAATTCACAAAGTGTCTCTATATAACCCGAAAACGGTTAATTTTGATCCGGCGATTTTAAAGATTGTTCCAACACCGGTCGATGCAAAAAAGGCCAATTTAACCGATGAAGAACGTGCCATTTTAAATACCCCGATTGCCGAACGTGTCGATTTTGATTCGCTGTTGGTGTTTGAAGAAGGCATTAAATTGCAACAAGTTATGTCATTGTTGTCTTACTATGACGTCACGCCGCGCGCGATACCGATGTACGGTTTGTCATCTTGGCAATCGGCGACGGATGCCGCGTTTGTCGGTGGGTATTTCC
>DLOI01000033.1:0-4126 GCA_002477185.1 Alphaproteobacteria bacterium UBA7488
AGACGGCGCAGGAAAATGACAAGGTAATTTTAAATTATTCGGCTGATATGTTGCCATTTGAGCTTCAATTGACGGATGAAACTTTCAAAGATGCTACGTCAAATCCTGCTTATGCCTATAATTTTCTTTATATAGATAAACGTCGGCTTTGCATGGGGACAAGTATTACGACTAATTATCCTTTGCCGGTATTATTGACAAGGCAAAGCGATGAAACTTATGTATATGAAAAGACGTTAGATACTTCGTCAAACTTTCTTTCCCGGCAAGCGGATTTTATTCCTTATGGTTTGTTCGTTAGGGCAAATACAGTCTATAAAATAACGTCTAAAAATACAATTGTATCAATTAGTAGTAGCAATTATATTCCGGGTACGCTAACTTATTTAAATGATGGGTCATTGGCATGCTCCGGTGGGGAAAATCCTAAGCTCTTAAAGAATGTGAATGGTGAATGGGAAGTTGTTGCTTCGCTGAGAGGGTTTGGAACGAGTCCATACTATGGGTATGGCTTGATTGCGGATAAGCTTTTAATCTTTGAGGGTTACCCCACACCTTTGCTTAAAACATTTACTTATGACGAAACGGGAACCATTACCCTTGTAGGTTCAACTACAATTATAAATACAATGGGGAGTACTTATTGGCGGTTTTTCGACAATAATACAAAGGTAATTGTTGGTAGTTCCTATAATTCATCAGCTGCACAAATGAGTAATTTAATAGTATTTGATGTTACCATATTAGAAAGTGGAGCTTATCAATTTACTCGGAACTCAGTACTTACAGAAAACCTAGCATCTATAGTTCGGCTAAAAGTGGGTAATTTACTTAATGTGATTAAGATGGACGACAATACTTTTTTTGTTTGGGGTGATGGCGGACTTGTTTATATTGAGTTGTTACAAAATATGATAGTAGAACACCCCACTCCGTTTAAATCTTATACTTGGACGAAGGCTTTCTTTGCCAACTCTATCGACCGTGTTGCTGCCATGCAAATTAGCCCTACGGAATCAATAGTTTGGTTTATTGATGCTCCAGTGACACAAAATTGGGTTTCAGATACCGCAACAGATTCTCTATTTTTTGCAGATAAGTCATTAACCGGTTTAGTTAAGGAAAATAACGACGGCATATTAACAGTATCGACAGTGCTCGACCCGAATGCCGTTGTGCCGGCATACCCAGATACATACGGGCTAGGTGTAACGGTACATCCGGGCACGGCGAATGCTGAGCAATTAGTGCCCTATGGTACTCGGTCAAATTTAAATAACGCAAACGGTATAACCTTTTTTGGTTTTATGCTGGATTCACCGATGACAATTGGCGGCATTGAAATGACAGCAAGAACCGATGGCGGTTCGTCTAGTTCAACTGATAAATATTTAAAATTATTTAAATGGAATTCAGAAACAAATGTGTATGATTTTGTTGCATGCTCTACAAATACGCAACAAGCTTTAAACGGTACAACTGCAAGGTGGGAATTTGCAACTGCTCAACAAATTACTGAGTTTGAATATTATGGGTTTGCTTTTTCGACGGATAACACAGAGGCTTGGTCCGGTATAACCGGTAGCGGTATACAAACGCAATCAACTGCTGTCTCAGATGATTATCATCTTATGGGGTCGACGTCGACAAATAATCCGCCTTCTTCCAATACTTTTGCTTTCATCCCTGTGTTTTCATTTATACAAACGGGATTAATAGAGGGGTGTGTTGATATATCTTATGGCTATTTTAAGAGCGGCGACGAGTATATTAAAACACTGACAGATTTGACAGCGACGTTTGCCAGTATAGAAGGAGAAAAAGCTACAACGATGGGGTTATATTTGCTAGGATACAAATCCGGTTATGTTACTCCCCTTATTTCGGCAACTGTTCCATCAAGTACTAAACAAGAAGAATATTATTATTATTCTGACATCCTAGGTAGTGGCAGATGGGGTGGTGATGAAATCTCTAGCTTTGGATTTAACACGAGTTCTGACCCCGGTTTGTATATGTATCCCGTTACAGGTTTTCAAATTCGTTTCGAGGATACAACACCGGCTCTAAGCGCATATTTAAAAATATTTGTGTGGAATGATGTTACAAATTCTTACGATTATCTTAACTGTTCACGAGTAGGGGAACACGATGAGGTTGTAACGGTTGGCGTGAACTATAATTTTGAACATCCCACTTTCTTACTTAAAGATGCCTATTATAGATTAGTATTTTCAAGTAACAAGGAAAGTGAGTGGGCGGATTTAGTATCATTACCCGTAAGTACTCGTAATATAACTACCGATGATTATCGTCTGATGAGTTCAACTTCAACGAATAATCCCCCCTCAACGAATACAATTGCCTGCATTCCTATTGATTTTGCATATACTATATGCCTAAGTAGAACTTCCTACTATTTGCAGGATGTTTATTTATCGGATACGTTGGATTATTTCCTGCCAAATCCATATGGACTTGACGCAAGCGTCCAATACGGATACACGGGACATGCATTTGAACAACCTGTTTTAACAGCTAACAGTACGATGGGCGGCGATACGCCGGCATGTGCTGCGTCTTCTACTGAGGGTTCATACTATGCATGGAAAGCTTTTGATGGCAATGATGCAACTTATTGGGGGTCGTCGTCAGCTGCTGTACCGGATTGGTTATGTTTTTATAACCCGCAAGCTTTGTTGGTAACATCGGTTGATTTGACTTTCACGTCCGAGGTTTATTCCGCGGGCATGATACAAGGTTCGAATGACAATGAAGCATGGGACGATATTGGGGCGTTTAGTGATAATACGAGCCAAACGTTGAATGTGCTGTGTACGACTTCAAGCAGTTATAAATATATTCGTGTTTATTTTACCGCTGTTGCCACACCGTGGGGTAAAGTTATTTCGATGAACATTAATGCAACGGTTCCGTTTAGCGCCGGGTTGGTAACTGTCAACAAAGGGTGGCAGGAACTTGACGGCGTCAGATATTTGATGGAACAAACGACAACAAAAAGTTTTGAGGATGTCATAGTCGGNNCGACAATGGGTTTATGGTTGACGAAGGGAGGAACCGCGAAAGAAAATTTTACGACATTGGGCGCGCCCGTTATTTCGGATAATGCGGCAAGCTTTAATTCGGGCGATTTGATTGTATCAACGCTTGATTCTGTCGGCGAAAATCCGTGGGAATATAAAGTCAAATTTACAACCGGCGATACCGTTTTCGCGGACCAGGCTGTATTTGGCCCAGGTTCGGCTTTGGATTTCGGTACTCCGATGATAAAAATAACAGGCAGCCAATTCCAAGTATACTTATCGTCAAACGGTACCGCATGGGATATATCCGCCCCGTCCGCGACGAAATACGGAAACATAAGCGCCAATACGACGTATTGGATAAAATTAGGTTGGACGGGCGATCAATATTATTTTTCTTGTTCGACAAACGGCACGGATTTTACAACGTTATATACCAAAACAAGTTCAACGCCTATCTACATGGGAACACAACAAGGACTCGGCGGAAACGGGGNNGGCAAATAACGCTAAATATTTTAGAGGGACGATTGATTTATCGGATACTTATTTCACGGTCAATAATGAAATTATATGGACGCCGTATGTCGAAATCGATACTGATTTTATCGTATCGGCCAATGCGCCGGCCGGAATCGATATGTCAAGCCATAAATTGCAAGACGTATATTTGTCAAATTCGTTGGATTATTTTGTTGAGGCTCCGCAAGCTGAAAGTGCAGGTGCGTAATGTGCAGACAAGAAACGGCTTTGGAGATGCTTAAAGCGCAAAAGAGCAAAGGCGGTCTAACGGCGGGGCAAATAAAGTTGACAGAGGCGCAAATTGCCGACTTTAAAGAACAAAACGAAAAGCATAATATGGATTTGGAGCGAATGGACAAGCGCATGACGAATTTGGAAAAGAAAGTGGATGCCTTGGATAAAAAGGTTGATGCCGTTGATGGGAAAATTGACCAAGTTTTAGAGGCTTTGGCAAAGCAACAGTCTAATGTTATGGCAAACTTTAAAAGTGTATTGAATAATAAGGTTTTTTTATATTTGTTAATTACAGTTTTGTGTGCCGCATTCGGTGTGTCGGTGGG
>DLOI01000033.1:4232-4942 GCA_002477185.1 Alphaproteobacteria bacterium UBA7488
CCAACATAAAGAAGCCTCAGGATTTTTAGAACTCCTGAGGTTTTTTAATGAAAGGATTCAATATGACCGATTTAATAAAAAAATACGAAGGATTGCGCTTGGAAGCATACAAATGTCCTGCTGGTGTGTGGACAATCGGGTACGGGAATACCACTCATCCGGATGGGACCCCCGTTAAGCAAGGGGATATGATAACCGACGTACAAGCCGAAGCATATTTAAATGATTACCTTATCCGGAACGTTTATCCAGTCTTTGGCAAAATTCCCTACACGCTTTCAATGTGGCAAAAAGAAGCGTTGTCCAGTTTAATATACAATTGGAATGCGAGCGGGTTTTTAAAAAGCAAACTTTATAAAGCAATTTGTGCGCGCGATTGGGCGGAGGTCATGCGCCAATGGGATTTTGGTTTGAAAAACGGGTTAAAGGGCTTGGTCAAACGCAGAGCCGAAGAGCTGGCCATGTTTATGCGGGATGTTTAGGGTTGGCTGACTTTACACACAGGCGTTTGTGTAAAGTGAAAACGCGTTTGAGTTAACACAAAGGATGAAAGATGAAACTTTATCTGTATTGGGCAACAGCTCTGATTGTTTGTGCGAGCATTATTTTATTCTATAGGTGGGCGTATGATAAAGGATATGAACAACATCGCCGCGAATCCGACAGTAAGGCCGTTCAGTGTGTCATTCAGTCGCGGTCGGATATGGTAA
>DLOI01000033.1:4993-8190 GCA_002477185.1 Alphaproteobacteria bacterium UBA7488
AAGCCACCTTGTTTTTGCTTTGATGTGCGTGAGTGCCTGTAGCCCTCATTATGTGCCCGTGGACAGGTGTCAAGCAATACCACCGAAAACGCTTATAACGGTACAAGATTATATCTTGCGCACGGTCGAATTGGAAACATATTTAAATGAATGTACGAAAGGGAAGTGAAGGTGTGGAATTCGACACCTTTAATTATGGTCATAATTAAAAAGAAAGGAAAAACAAATGGAAAAAATTATGAAGCAACTGGTATTTTTATCAATTTTATTGCAAAGCAAAAACAAGGTGGCTTTAAGGGGCAATCAAAGGTCAAATGATGCCGCCGTGCGCAGTTGTTATGCCCAACAGTGTAAAGAAAGGTGAAAAGGATAACGTTATAAAATTTGATACTGTTAATCCTGACGCCATTTGATATAACCCCATAAATGACTTTGACGATAAAGTTTTAATCGCCTTAAAACATAAATTTTATACTTAAAAAATAATGCCCCGTTAGTTTGAAAAACACAGAAAGCCTAAACATGAAATACGCACGTAAAGTTTAAGCCCTGTCGGCTAAAAACGCCATGCCATGCTTGGCGAAATCTCCATAAACGATACAGATATGTCAGTCACGGTAATAAATTTGCCGTGCGCAAGAAATGCCCCATTGCCAAATTGCCATGCCTATTATAACCCTCAAACGGGCTTTGCACACGGCAATGCCAATCAAACGGTTTAACAGCTTATTTTACTCATCACGAATGCTTTTAATAATAATGCCTAAAATTTCCAATTCGCCTTTTTTGGGCGTATCCACTTCAGGCATGCCGGGCACATCATTGAACAATAAGTCTTGCCCGTCATTTTTGACATAGCGCCGAATGAATAATTGAGTCGCTTGCATTTGGACATTCGTTTTGGCGCATACGACGTATTTGCCGTTTTCAATGGCGCCGTAGTCATTTTTCTTGGCACAAATTAAAACCGTGCCGCGCGGATAAGCCGTTTGAAATCCCGGATCTTGAACCTCAACGGCAAAAATTTGGTTTTCATTAAAATGTGTCGGACGATTTATAAATACGGTCGGGCGAGTCGCTTCGGCCGAATCGTGTGCAAATAAAATCCCGCCGCCTTTGGGCAACAACTTGATGCCTTGTTGCCAAACGCCTTCTTGAATGCCGGCGATAATTGGGATTTTAAAGGTACTTAGGTTGATTAAGCTGGATTCGGGTTGCCAATCCCGCGGCAATAATTCATAAGCATTGACATCCAATGCCTTAGAAATGACCCGCATCCATTTGGGTGTCAGTGACCGCAGGCCCCTTTCCAATTTTTGTATTTGGGCAGGATCGGTCGTAATGCCGGTTTNNTATCAGCCACTTCCTGCAACGTCATGCCTTTGGAAAGTCTGATTTCTCTGATTCGATTTGGTTCTTGTGGTTTCATGTTTTTTCTCCTTAATTGTATTTTATACAATTTGTCCAAAAAAATAAATAGTCAATATGACTAAAATTATCTTGACATATAGGCAAAATGGCTATATATTGGATTTGTAAAGACGGATTTAGTCAATGAAACAAACACAGGAGGCGTTAATGGCAAAGAAAAAAGATGATTTTGACATTCAATACGTTCAGGCGGTCAAAGAATTTTATAAAAATCTCGGGGAAGAATTATTTTTGCTCAGAAGCGAGAAAAATTGGTCGTTGGAAGAAGCGGCAGATAAAGTTTCAACATTTATGGCGGCTCATCCGATTGATTGGGCGCCGAACGGCCAAGCTGAATTAATGAGATTGGAACAATTGATACAGATGGCATTATTTTATGGAAAAAAAGTTAAAATTACGTTTGAATAATTGCATTTTTTGTGATAGTTTGTTATAAAAACATACGTAAGTATGCAAGAATTAAAACCATTTTGTTTGAATAAGTCAATTTATTCAAACACATAAGTTCGGAAACTTCATAGCCGAACGGGAGGGCCCCCGGTGGAGGAGACGGGGGTTTTCTCGTATCTGTAAACTTTTTTGCCGTTCATGCGAAACGGATTAAATACTTGACAGACGGGGCTAAATCTGCGATAGTTTTGGGAAGCCTTGTTAAGGGCTTGTTTAACATCGTGACAACAAAAAGGGTTTGCGGCGTTAAATAAGGCTTTAATCGGGCTGTACATTCGTTTTTTAAGGAGAAAAAAATGCGATCCAATTTATTGCTCAGGGTGTTGTCAGCCGCCGTTTTGGCGCCGCTTGTGTTGCTGGCTATTTGGTATGGCCAGCAGGTGTACGAACTTTACGGCATTCCGCTTTACACCGTTTTATTGGCTGTGTTCNNCTTGGCGTGGGAATGGGAACACATGTTGTGCCAAAAACAAACGCCGTGCGGCATTATCATGGCAACCTTGGCATGTTTGATTGCCTTTTTAACGCCCGATAATCCGGTTTTTGCCTTTTGGGTTATCTTGCTCGGCGCATTGATGGTTTATTGGAAATCCGCGGGACGGTTGTCAATGGCCGGCGGCGTTTTATACATTTGTTTGCCCGTCATGAGCTTAAGTTACCTTTATTATGTTGACGAAAAAATTTCGCGCGAATTGATTTTGTGGCTGTTTTTTGTCGTTTGGGCGACCGATACGGGGGCTTATTTGGTCGGTTCGACTTTAAAGGGTCCCAAAATTGCTCCGAAAATCAGCGCGAAAAAAACATGGTCGGGACTTATCGGCGGCGTTGCGTTCGCTTCCATGGTGGCGTATGTGTTCGCACTTTATTTGAAAGCGTATGATTACATTCCGCAAGGCACCGCTTTGTTCAACCGTTAGACGATTGTTTTGGTTGTATCGGCTGCGACCTTGGCGGTGTTTGCCCAAATCGGCGATTTTTTCGAATCCTATATCAAAAGGCGGTTGAATTTAAAAGATTCGTCCAATTTAATCCCCGGGCATGGCGGTTTGTTCGACCGCGTGGACGGGTTGATTTTTGCCGCGACACTCATGGCCGCCGTCTTGTTTTGCGTTAACCAAGGGTGGATTTTCAAATGGTAGACACATTTATTTATTTGTTTGCTTTTGTTTTTGTTTTGTCTGTTGTGGTGGTGGTACATGAATGGGGGCATTTTATCGTTGCACGTTTATGTGGCGTAAAAGTCACTCATTTTTCGGTCGGTTTCGGCAAAGTGTTATGGCATCGGACCGATAAAAAAGGCACTGTATGGCAAGTTT
>DLOI01000033.1:8214-8420 GCA_002477185.1 Alphaproteobacteria bacterium UBA7488
TTGGGCGATGAAGATGCCGCCAGCGCAACCTCATCCAAAAAAGGCATTAAAAAAGAAGATGAAAAATATATGTTTGCCGCGCAATCGCTTTGGAAAAAGGCGGCTATTATCGTTGCGGGCCCGGGCATGAATTACGTGTTTGCCATTTTATTGTTGACGGGAATATTCTTTTTTGTCGGCAAAGCCGTTTGGCCTCCCGTTATCGG
>DLOI01000033.1:8445-8611 GCA_002477185.1 Alphaproteobacteria bacterium UBA7488
CCCGGGATGCAAATCGGCGATAAATTTTTGGATATTAACGGATTGCCGATTGAACAATACCATGATGTTTTGCGCATTGTGCGTTTGACTGAATTCGGCAAAGATTTGACCGTCACGGTGGATCGTGGCGGCGAACAATTGATGTTTAATTTAAAGCCGCGGGTAT
>DLOI01000113.1:0-594 GCA_002477185.1 Alphaproteobacteria bacterium UBA7488
CATTTGAGGGTGGCATTTCTTACATATCCACCGATTTTGCATGTTGGACAAGCCCCATCAAAGGCGTTTGCCCGAACATATTCGGTTGATTTAAATCCACGGGGGGAGTAACCGGAGGCACCTTTGGCGCATTGGATTTTTTTTGTAAAGAAAACCAGGTTCCGCGACGGTATAAATCCATAAAAAACAAAAATAAATAAACGCACAAGATAATTGCCAGCCCGGTATAAAACAAAATCAAATAGGCAATATACTTTAATTCCATATATTTATCCCCCTTCCTTACATAAGAAATGCCACCCTCAAATGCAAGGATTATAAATCATCGCCTTCATTATAATTTGTTTTTTCAGGGGTTTCAACAAAAAAAGTTTTATTCCAAAATCTTTTGCCCAAACTTTCCCGCACATTTTTAACCTCTATCGTATCCCCGTGAATATAAACTTCGTGTGTTTTGTTTTTCCATAAGTCCGACCGTTCAACCACGTCGCCAAGACAATCGCCAAAACCATACTTGGCCATTATTGTTAAATCTGCATTTGCGCAATTAAGAGGGCTGAATGCAATTTTTTTGGCATTTCTTATGTAAGGAAG
>DLOI01000113.1:621-3966 GCA_002477185.1 Alphaproteobacteria bacterium UBA7488
GTTGCGCCGCAACCACGTGTCGGTGACAAGCTTGCTTTGCGTCAAATTCGACACCATCAACGTCCCATCATTTTTGCGTACTGCAATTGCACGGCCGCCTTCGGATACCAACACATCGGGTTTATCCATCGTATAAAACGAAAAAATGCCCAAACACACAATGGCAATGCCTATCCACCTGATTTTCGTAACACATAAAAACAACACCAAAAACCCGAATGTCATAACCCACAGGCCCCAATCGTCAAAGCTGGGCACGGTCAAATCAGCATAAGGCAACGATGTAATCCAACGGCACATTTTTTCAATAATTTCAAAAAACCAACCTGACAATTTTAAAAACGGCGCATCCCAACCAAAGGGCATGAGCAACACCGCTGCCAACAACAACGGCATAATGACAAAAGAAAACAAAACACTCGTCATTAAATTGCCCAAAATGCTGTAAAGAGCATATTGGTTGAAATGATAAATCGAATACGGCGCCGTGGCAATGGATGCCAACAAACTGACCATAACGGTTCCCAAAACCAACAGCCACACCTTATAAATCCAATAACGGCGCCAATGCGAAATTGTCAAACGTCGCATCAAAACGTCGTACAAGCTGACCAATGCGAACACCGCCATGAAAGAAAGTTGGAAACTGACCCCTATCAATGTTTCGGGCCACAAAAACAAAATCAAAATACCGGCCATCATCGTCGTCCTCAACGATATAGATTGGCGGTCNNGTCAAACAAGACGGCCACCAAAACAAAAGCGACCATGAAAAAAGACCTGACCGCAGGGACTTGCATCCCCGAAATCAACAAATAAAACCCGACAACTAATAAGGATAAAAAAGCGGCAATTTTTTTGGTATTCACACGCCCGTCCAAAATCGGGAATAACGATAATAATCCGCGAATCAAGAAAAATACCAACCCGGCCAATAAGGTCAAATGGAATCCAGAAACCGATAAAACATGAACAATGCCCGATTGGCGGTATAAATCATAAATATCTTCGGTAACGGTGCCCTGTTCGCCGACAATCAACGGAATGGCAACCGCAGCGGATTCGGGCGGCAAAACCTCCATAACACGCAACATAATCGATTGGCGCAAACGCTGTAATTTTTGGTCAATTCCGCGCGCTTGTTTCGGATGATATTCTTCCAACAGCGTCAAACGCCCGGTAGCGCCCAACCGTTTAAACCAAGCTTCCCGTGCAAAATTATACGCACCGATTTGCACCGGCAACATCGGCGCATACAAATGTGCATACCCCGAAATTTCGTCGCCGACTTTCAGCATAGGATATTGCTCTTTGAAATTTACGCGCACCAAATGCGGCGTTTCATAGGGCTTTAACGCCCCGATTTGCAAATCCCCAAGCGTAATTCGTTGGCCGTCATTACGTGGTTCGACCTTAACAACAGTTCCCGAAATTTCGGTGTCGAACAAAGGGTCGCCAAGCACCGGCGCCGCGACTAAATAAGCTTTGGCGGTGACGACACAAAAACCCAAAGCGCAAAAGAACAGATAACTTAAAATCAAACGCGAAAAATATTCCTTGCGCCCCAAAAACAAAAGCACGCCCGACATAAAGGCGCACAAAACGGACAACCAAATATCGGGTTCGCAAGGCAATGCAAAATAAATCCCGATGCCCAGCGCAAAAAACACACCGCACCATAACCATAAGTGCGGCAATTCCAGGTAGAGGGATTCTTTTACTTTATCATTCATGGCATTTGTTATAGCATAAAATCTTATGCGCATACAACTAATTTATAAAGATGAAGCTTAAAAATCAATTATTTATAATTTAACCATTTTGACTAAAAAATAACCTTGACTTGCCACATTTGTTATGTTATCATCCACGTGTCGATAAGGTATCGGCAGAGTCTGAAAACTCTTTCATTAGATTCGCTCACTTCAAATGGGCGGATGGTTTCGAATAGTATCCGTATGGATATAATAAGGAACACTGTGCTAATGACAGTTTTCAGCTCCGCCCACCTAAAGCAATTTAGGTGGGAATTTTGTATCCGAAAGAGATAGGATAATTATCCGAACCTTTTTCGGGAATTAACAACATTGCCAAAATTTTTTTAACTAAATTTTAGGCAATTTGACAAATAAGGAGTTTAAAATGATGAAACAAAGTACACGTACACGCTTGCACGTACAAGAATTCAAAAAAAATTTAGGGCGCTTATTATACGAATGCCGTTTACAAAAGGGATTAAGGCTCAGCCAAGTTGCCCGTGGATTCGAATGGGATTTGCCTTTGTTGGAAAAAATGGAAATGGGCAAAATTGATATGAAATATTTTTGGAAAATAATTCGCCTGATGTGTTTATATGGGTTTAAATTGCGTTTGGACACTCAAATCCACATACCGCCGAAAAACGGTTTTTGTATCGAAACGGGCGAAAAGGCGGATTTTTAAATTTAGCCTCTTTGATTTAACTTCTTTCGCGGGGAGTTGCCTTGGCAACTCCCTTTTTATCAACCTGTTTGCCGGATAAATTCCCCACTTGCAGCAATGCCATGACAACCAATTAAAATGTTAACCCTTTTGTATATCCGATAAAAAAGACGCCGATAAACGGCGCCTTTTCCCCTCCAGGATTCGGGCAAACAATATGAACCTATAAAATAAAATCGGATGGCATATCGGCGTTGACCTTAGCATCCACCTTGGTTACCATATTGTTCAACATATTTTCCCACGTTTTTTCTTTTTCATTAATCGTGCTTTTTTGCGGAATCGAAGCTTCTTCCCAACCGGCAACTTCTTGAGCATGCACAACAACGCCGTTCTTTTCAAATTGTACCGCAACGTCATATGTCAAACGATATTTGACATTGTCATAGGTGTACCAATTATCGGCCGGCTGCATCTCTTCGGTCATGGATGCATCGCGAATAACGATTTTTGCCGTTGTGGGCGATGACATCGACAAAGCCGTATAACGGTTATTGGCCCATGTATATAAAGCTTCTTCCGGACGCATCGGCATTTTATATTCCATATGCGGCGCACGGTCGTTGCGAATAACGACGGATTGGATATTGATGTCGCCGGCCGCCAAATCAATTTGGGGTTCATCGGTAAAATCTTTAACTTTGAACGATTGTTCGGGGGTAGCGGTACAAGCATTTAACATTAAACAAGCGACAGCAACAATCAAAAGTTTTTTCATTTAAAATCATCCTCGGTAAATATATATTGTTCATTACAAAATTGGCATCCGGCGGTAATTTTGCCATCTCGGAACAAATCCGCCCTCTCGGCCGGCGAAAGCTTTTTCAAAAAATCCAACATCTTGCCACGGTAACAACGGCATTC
>DLOI01000113.1:3996-6469 GCA_002477185.1 Alphaproteobacteria bacterium UBA7488
ATGGAACAATCGGAACAATATTTCATCCGGCGTTAATTTGCCCGAAAACAATTCGATATCTTTGACCGATTGCATCAAAACGCTTAACGTTTCAAACAAATCGTCTTGTTTTTCTTTTGACACATCCGTTTTAACCGGCATTTGTTGCAACAAAATCAAACGCGTTTCACCTTTTTGCCCACGCAACACCACATCCGTTTTGATTTGTTCGGATAAATTAAAATATTCTTTGATTGTATCGCCAAGCGTTTGCCCCACCAATTGGACAATGCCTTGATACGGTTCGCCCGTCAATGAAGCCACGGAAAAAATCATTTGCCCATTGCCGAAAGCCGTTTTAATATCTGTTGAATCCGCGGGCAAAGCCTTTTCATCATACACCGCATAACCGCGGATTTTATGGTCTTTCGTCACATCGACAAAAGCTGTCGTTATCGGGCCGCCGCCTTTAATTTGCAATGAAAAAGTGCCATCATATTTAATGCCGGCGGACAAAGCCAGCGCCAACACGGCCAATTGTCCCAAATAATCCTTAACCACTTTGGGATATTTATGGTGTGCCGTCATCGCCGCTACCGTTTCATCGGCGCCGATAAAAAAACCTCGGAACAATCCGTTTTCCAAAATAAAAGGTTTGATAATATCCATTTGATTTTCCTTTTCGTATTTTGTATTATGTTTGAAAGGAGAGATTTTGTCAATGCCAAAACATAAAATTTTATCGTTCGATTTTAATTTTGACGCTACGCAGCCCGATTGCAAGGACAAATTAAGGGCGCCTTCGACCGATTCGCGGGAAAAATTTAAAAGAAATCAAACGGATAAAACAAGCCCCTCTTCCAAAAATAATGCCGTTAAACCCATTACCTACCGCAGATTATATAATGTGACGCTGTATTACCTGTCAAGGTTTGATGCGTCGGCGGGCAAAGTGCGTGACATGTTGAAACGCAAAATCTTGCGCACAAAAATGAAAGGCGGCACTGTTCCATCCGAAGCCGACGAATGGATTGAACAAATTATTTTACGCATGCAAGAGTTGCAATATATTCGCCCTTAATTTGTCCTTGCAANNTGCAAGATACGGAGAAAACCAAGTGCGCCAATTATCCGCCCAAGGCAAATCAACACGCTTTATTGCAATGAAATTGGCGGCGGCGGGATTGGACATAGACATGATTCAAACACTGATTGAAACAGCTCCCAGCGATGAAATGAACCGCGCCATGCGTTTGGTACAGCGCAAAAAAATGGGCTATTTGCGCGGCGAATCAGAACGCGCAGAGTATTACAAAAAAGATTTAGCAGCCTTAGGGCGCGCGGGTTTTTCCTATGAGACAGCCGTCAAAGCCCTAAAGGGCGATTACGAAGATTAATCCCGCGCACCCGTTAAACTATGCGTTAAGAGTAAACTTCTACTTGCGCTTTTTGCGACGCCCCCATAAGATTTGAAAAACAGCTTCAACATCATCTTCGGGCAAATCTTTTAACTGTTCGGTACTAATATGCGCAAAAGGTTCCAAATCAGGCGTCATGTTTATTTGAACATAAAAGTTTTTATACTCTTTTAAACGAATAACTTTTTCTTCGCGCAACTGTTCCAACGATTTTTTAAGCGCAGCCACTTCTTCCTGGGCGGAAATGTTTTCTTTGTCGGTGTCGCCATCTGCACCATTTTTCTTTTGTGCCTCTTTTTCTTGAAAAGCATCATTGGCCTTTCTTGTGGATTCTTTCTTATCCGCATAACAATGGGGTGGCCATAAATCTATATCGTTGAGCCCTTCATCGTGACCATGCATTGTATCATCATGTGGCGAACGCGATTCTTGTTCGGATTCGGGCGTTTCATCTGATAATGTTTTGACAGATGCCGCTTCGCCTCCAGACATTTTACCGGGCGCCGCTTCACCTGAAGAATTTTTCGTATTATTTAAAAATACCTCGGCCGATGCGTTTTGCGTATGAGGATTCGGTGCGTCTTGAGCAGAGGAAGCGGGTATTTTCGCTTGATTTTTATCCCCTTGTGCTTCATGCATTTTAGATTGCCGTGTCACTGTACCCGAATTTTTGTTTTCCCCGGCTGTTTCGTTTAATGAACTATGTTTATCAGTCGCTTTTTCCATGAAATTTAGTCTCCTGCAGTTACGTTAAACAAAACCCACCTAAAACCTAAGGTGGGTGGATGTTCTAAACCGCCAAACAGAACGGCCTGCTTATTTGGTTAAACCTTATTCACAGCATCCACCCGAAGGCGATGCTGACATGGTTTAGTTCAAACCAGCTCTGTTTGCAGGATTTAGAAGATCCCCACAGACGTGCAAAACACGTCTATGTAACCTTACGAATAGGCGTAAGGTATATTTTTATATACACTAAAATGAAAAGTCTGTCAAGACGAACAATGGTTTAACGGCGAGATATTCAATATAAATTAAAGTTTAAACGTACATTTCCACCCACCTTAGGTTTTAGG
>DLOI01000122.1:0-6157 GCA_002477185.1 Alphaproteobacteria bacterium UBA7488
AAAAAGACAGCTGTAAAAACGGTCGCGAAAAAAACATCCTCGGTTAAAAAAGCGCCTGTAAAAACAGCAACTAAAAAGACAGCGGCAAAAAAGACGGCTGTTAAAAAAAAAGCCTAATTGACACGGTTATTTCGAAATTAGAGGACGGTAAGGCAATTGATTTAATATCTATTGACCTAAATGGTCGCGCCAGCTTTGCCGATTACCTTGTCATTGCCTCGGGAACGTCATCGAGACATGTGATGGCTTTGGTGCAAAACCTTGCCCGCGACCTCAAAACAATGGGTATTCCCGCGCGTATTGAAGGCAACGGCGGCGAAGGCAATTGGGTCGTGTTGGATTTAAATAGTATTATCGTACATGTCTTTAATCCCGAAAGCCGTTCGTATTATGACCTTGAGGGTATGTGGCAAAAAAAATAGTTCATAGCTTTCGAAAGCTTTGTAAGCGTTTAAAATTCAAGCAAATACATTGTTCTCCCAATTTGTTTTTGAATTTCGAACGCTTATCTTTTTTAATTGAATAAGCATTTTTTCTTGTCTTAAAATCAAATGTATGATATGACTGAAATATATAAATAAGGTAAGGAAATGACACATGTTAAACAAAACTTTAATATTGTGGGATTGGGACAATACCCTCATTGATACGTTTGAAGCCATATATGCCGCACAAAACGATACGCGTGTACATTACGGTATGCCCAAATGGACCCGTGAAGAAAGTAAAAATGCCATGAATACATCAGGGCGAAACTTAATCAGGGATGTATTCGGCGCGGATAAAGCCGTAGAAGCGCGCGCATATTTTTTGGCTTGTTATGAACGCCACGCCGCTGAGATTCAGTTAAAAGAAGGGGCTCTTGATATACTTGCCTTTACAAAAGCCAAGGGATTTATCAACGTGTTGGCCAGTAATAAGGCCGGTTCAATTTTACGTAATGAAGCGCAAACTTTGGGAGTGTTTACTTATTTTGCTCGTGTGATTGGTGCTGAAGATACACATAGCGATAAGCCGAGCAAAGATTTTACTGATGCGGCAATCGACGGATTTATGTTTGACAATATTATCAGTATCGGTGATGGAAAAGCTGACATTCAAATGGCTCATAATTATGAAGATGGTGTCGGCATTTTGGTTTGGACCAACCCGAAAACGGCGGAATTTGAACATATCAAACCCGATTATGCCTTTGATACCCTTGATGAGGTGATGGATTTTTTGGCAACGACTTTATAGATAAATAGAATTGTTGGATTGAATAAGATGACGCAAACTTTTCCGAAAAAACTTAAAATGATTGTAATGGATTGGGACGGTACGTTGGTAACGGCCGAACCAATGGTTCATGAAGCATACCTTTCCACATTTAAATCATTAAAGGATGAACGCCAATGGACAATATCCGATACGCATGCCAGGAATGGCGAAGATCCGAATCGTATATTTTCGGATGTGTCGTTATGGGGTAACCAAGGTGAAAAAGCGCGTACGATATTTTATACCCATTACCGCCGGTTAGCTGCAACACGCCCCGATTTATTGCAATTAAAAGAAGGGACTGAAGAATTTTTGCCATTTTTAAAACAATCGTTTCAGGATGTTAAGTTGGTTTTATTGGCAGCTAAAACTCAAAGTATTTTGGTCGAGGAAGCGCGTAAGTTTAATTTACACGGTTATTTTGATGCAATTGTCGGCAAAATCGAAGACGGCCCAAATAAGCCGGATATTAAAGTTTTTGACCGTATTGCAAACCAATTGGGGCTGGCAATAATAAATCCGCGTCAAGAAGTCATGCATATTGGTGATAATCCCGAAAAAGATGAAGCTTTTGCGCGTTCTTACGGTGCTATGTCTGTTATTGTCAATGATAAATGCGGTTTCAAAAATTTGCATCAATTGCGTCAGGAAATCGAATCGGTTAAAGTGTTGTCACACGCGTGTTTTAAAAATATTTCGCGCGATTCGAACGATTCGACACGTTTTAAAAGTTGAAAATAGCCTATCATCCATTTTTAAATTCTAAAGTATATTTTATACTATTGTATGCTTAATTTTTTAACTTATTGAAAACATACGATTTTATTCATTAAAAAATTTAAAAAAATATATTGACAAAAGTTACATATTTGTGTATGATGTAATTATCGTTGAAAGACGATAGATGTTTGTATCGTTTAGTCTCCCTATATAGACAAGCATCTGTAAGGAAAGGGTGAACCCCCCTTTTTATGTTCCCCTTTCCTTATGAAGAGCCTCCTTTTGTGTCGGGGGCTCTTCTACTTCAAGCTTGTGGCCGAATCTCCTCCTTTTAATTTTTTCGGCCGCAGCTTTAGAGGCCTTTTTTAGGTTGGGCCTGTTAAGTATCAAACAGAATAAGACTTTTAGTCTCCTTTTTTATTTGACTTATTCTGTGACAATAAAAAGAGCTTTTGTTCCCCAAAAGCTCTTTTTTGTGTTTTAATAAAACATAAAAGATTTATTTTTTTTAAGACATTTAATATAATAATTTATTATTTTGCAGCAAGATGAAAGGGTTAAATGCTCAATCTTTGTTGTTAATGCCCCCCAACTGATTGTGAAAGATGTTATTTTATTAGAGAGAATATGGAATTTAAAATTAACAGTGACCCAGAAACAGCATTTTCATATTTAAGATGGTTGGTAAATTCGTTAGAATGGTATCGGAGAAACAATTATCCCGCCGATATTTTCCCCGAAGGTCAGCTGCTTGAGGAAATGCAACAATCAGTTCAAAAAGGTGAATCGGAGGACATTTTTACTCAAAAATTTTTCAAACAGGCAACTGCTGAATTTTATAATGAAGATTTTTTTCAAAAAATGCATGCCCTAATTGATTCTAAGATTCCATGTATAGCCAAAATTTGTGCCGATTTTTCAAAACTTGAAAAAAATTGGGGTTTTAAAGTGTTTGATACATATCAGTTGGATTTAACATATGGTGGCTCCGGAGGTTCATATAATCCATGTAAAGGTAAGGTTATTTTAAGGATGCCAAAACAACCCGATTTTCAACAAATGGCAACAAAAAATTGGGAAAGATTAATTGTTCACGAAATGTTACATATCGGTATTGAAGAAAATATTGTTAAGGTATTTAATTTATCTCAAAATGAAAAGGAAAGGGTCGTAGATTTAATGACAAGATATTTTACGAAAGATCCATATATGCAAGAACGTGGGGATAAACGGATGGATGCTTTTGTAACTGAGGAAGCAATTGTTCATAATTTGGTCGAAGCAGTGCAAAAGGGCAAAAAATCTTTAAGCCAAAATAATTTGATTGCACAGTGTCAAAATCGTCGATGACCCCGTTAAAGGGAATTTGTATTTTTTTTTAATACCGTTAATACCTCTCTTTTGAAAAGAGACTTACTTTTAAAAATTTGACGTCTGACAGTTTGACGGCTTAAAAAGTCGTATTGGGAACGTTAGCAATGTTATCATTATTTAAGGGTAATAATATTAATATGTACGCATAAGACCGACAAGTTCGCCTTGGATTTCGACGCGGTCAGCCGAAAAAATGCGCGTTTCGTAATTGTCGTTTTCGGGTTCCAATGCAACCGATGACCCCTTCATACGAAAACGCTTTAATGTCACTTCATATCCATCAATAAGTGCAACGACAATTGTGCCGTTCGGTACGTGTGAGGTACGGCGGATAATGACCGTGTCGCCATCCATGATGCCGGCGTTTTTCATCGAATCGCCGTCAACCGTCAATGCATAATGTTCCCCCGACCCCAACATTTGAGCCGGCACGGGTGTTGTTTCGGATGGGTAACGAATCGCTTCAATCGGCAAACCGGCAGCGATGCGCCCGCAAAGGGGCAAAGACACAATTTGGTCATTTGCAACGGGTTTAAGTTTAACGCTTAAGCTTTTGTTTTCGGGCAATCCAATAACCTCCAATGCACGCGCTTTATTGCGCAAACGCCGGATAAAACGGCGTTTTTCAAGTTCGGAAAGCAACCTGTGAATACTCGATTTGGATTTAAGGCCCAAATGGTTTTTCATTTCGTCAAAAGATGGACATACGCCCGTTTCTTTCAAACTGGTATCTAAAAAAAGAAGTAAATCATGTTGCTTTGGTGTTAACATTTTTATTTCCTCATGTTCTTGTTTTGTTCTTAGTATAAACACAATCATTTTGTAAGTCAAGAAAATGTTGAAATAAAAAAATAATAATATAATACAATATGTTATATGGTATAGGTTGACTAAAATTCATATTTGGGGTAAACTAAAAAAATATATTAAAGGAAGTAAAATGGTTTTAAAACCGCTTTTGTATGCCAATTCTTCGAACCGTGCAACAGCCGCCCGATTGGAGCTGGAGCGACGTTATGGCAATTATGAACCTCATGAAGCAAATATTTTAATTGCTTTGGNNTGTTGGAAGCTTTGACGGCGGCCATGGCATATCAATTGCCCGTTTACAGTATGAATTTAGGGCATGTGGGGGCCCGGTTAAATGAATATAATTCGAATCGGTTGGAAGAAAAGATTTCGAATGCCGTTCCAATTAATGTTCATCCGCTGCGTACGCAAGGCACATATCAAAAAGGGCAAAAGCTTTGTTATTTTGACGGGATTGCTTGGAACGAAGTCGGCGTGATGCGATTGAGGTCCCAAGCGGCTCATTTATTGGTTCAAGTTGGCAATAAAAAAGAATTTTTGATGATTGGGGACGGCCATATTATCGGTACGCCGATGGGCAGTACATCATATAATGAAAGCGCCGGCGGTCATTTGCTTGGTTGGCGTGAATCTTTGCTGTCCAGCACATCCATTTGTTCCATTTCGCCTGCCATTCGTTCTTATTTCAAAGATAACGAAAAAGTTCATATAACACCGTTAAATATTGCCAAGCGCCCTGTCAGAGTTTGTGCTGACAATGCAACCTATGACAATGTTAGGGAGTGCGATATCTTTAAAGATTTCGACCATTATGTGCAGGTTTTGTATGACCCGTTAAAAGTTAAACAATTAAATAGACGCGCAACAATTATTCGTTGTAAACGCCCATTGGTACATTTGCTTAATAAAATGCAAGAAAAACTCAGACGTATCTGATTAACGTGTATCATAAATGACGGCTGTTTCATCGCAACAATCCACTTTCGGACACTTCAAACAATCGCCGAAAACTTTATGGGGCAGGGATTCCCTATCAATAATTTTAAAACCGCATGCGTTAAAAAAAGCCGTTTGGTAGGTTAATGAAAACACGCGCGGCAAACCGATTTGGCGTGCCGTTTGAATGCATGCCTTGACCAGTTCCGCCCCGATTCCGCGGCGTTTAANNTATAACCGTCGGCAACGGCTAATGAAGCGATTTCGCCGATATCTTTCCACAAGACAACCAATCGGGAACAGCCGACAACTTGTCCGTCTTGTTCATAAACGATAAAATTTAAAATGTTGCGGTATATGTCCAGCGGCGATTTCATCAACATCAGGCCTTGTTTGGCGTGATTATTGACCAACGATAAAATGGCGGGGACATCGTTTAATGTGGCGGGTCTTATCATGGCGGGGTCTTTCAATAAAAGTGTTTTCGTTTATGGACTTCATAAATACGGATAAATCCCTATTCTCTTTAAAAGAGTTTTATAAAAGTCCAAATTTAAATGCACAAATTGGGTCTTAGAATTTATTGCTGCGCGGGAATCCGACAGGCGGGATTTTGCCAACNNCGCCGTGCCAACCAAGGCGTAATGTCGCGTTCGATGCGGATGCCGTTACCCGATGGGAAAGATAAGCCATCCGTCAAATTAAAGAATTTCACATCCGACAAGCTGGCACCGGCATATTTTTGCAATATCACACCGCTGCCGCGTGTCATGGTTGGGATTTCTTCAGCCTTAAACACCACCATTTTGCGATTGTTGCCGATAACGGCTACATGGTCGCCATTGGCGGCNNGCCTTGTCATCTTCGCCGACATTCATAATGATTTTACCGGCCCTGGTTTGAGCCATCACATCATTCGTACTGACGATAAAGCCTTTGCCCTTTTTCGAAGCGACCAACAATTTTTCGTCCGGTTTGAACACAAACATTTTGATAATATCGGCATTTTCGGGCAAATCAATGGACAGGCGAATTGGTTCGCCGAACCCGCGGCCGC
>DLOI01000122.1:6200-6942 GCA_002477185.1 Alphaproteobacteria bacterium UBA7488
CCCGTTTGTGGCAAAGAATACGATATTGTCCGTTGTATAAGTTTGAACGGACAATTTCATTTCATCGCCTTCTTTAAATTTCAAATCGTCCACGCTGACGTGGCCTTTAAGCGCCCGTATCCAGCCCAGCTTTGACAATACAACGGTAATGGGTTCTTTTTCAATCAATGCTTCAATGGACATTTCGACAACAATCGGCGCATCGGCAATTTGTGTGCGGCGGGCACCAAACGCTGTTTTTTGTCCGAATTGTTTTTTTATGACGGCAATTTCTTCGGCTAATTTTTTATGGCGCAATTCTTCANNGTGCATCGGCCAATAGAGCTTCGAGTTCAGCCTTTTCCAAGCCCAATTGTTCAAATTCATTACGCAATTGTTGTTCTTCCAATTTGCGCAGTGACCGCAATCGCATGTTTAAAATCGCTTCGGTTTGGACTTCCGACAGGGAAAATTCTTGCATCATAATCGGTTTGGGTTCGTCTTCGTTGCGGATAATTTCAATGACGCGGTCCAAATTTAAAAAGGTTATGATAAACCCTTGCAAAATTTCCATACGATGGTTGATTTTGTCCAAGCGATGGNNGAGCGGCGAATCAACACGATTTCACGGTGTTTTAAAAAGGCTGCCAAAACCTCTTTCAAATTCATAACTTTCGGCGTATGGTCAGCATCCAACACATTCATGTTCAAATTGAAATTGATTTGCAAATCGGTAAATTTGAACAAGTGTTCCATCAACTGT
>DLOI01000009.1:0-8684 GCA_002477185.1 Alphaproteobacteria bacterium UBA7488
CGTGATTGTTCATTGCAACGCCGCCATCAAAAGGTTTTGGAAGAAGCGCCGTCACCGGCTCTTAATGCCGAACAACGTGCCAAAATCGGCGAAATTGCAACGTCTGCTATGAAAAAATTGGGTTATTCCAATGTCGGGACAATTGAATTTTTATATGAAAACGGGCAATTTTATTTCTTGGAAATGAATACGCGTGTTCAGGTTGAACATCCGGTTACCGAAATGGTTACCGGCATAGATGTTGTACGGGAACAAATCCGTGTGGCTGCAATGAACAATCACGTTCGCCCAAATGAACAACATTGCCGTAATTGTCAGCCAAAATTTGAATTTCAATATGGCGCGGCGTTTGCAAATACTTTTCAATATAAACTGTGTCATTGCCAAATGAACTTTTGGCTTCGGTCTTAGCTAACGAAAAAGCTTCTTCCAATTCTTTGGGAGATTTGGCAACCTTCATCCCCTTTCCGCCGCCGCCGGCAGACGCCTTAACAATAACAGGATATCCGATTTTATCACCCCATTTTAGAGCCTCTTCAACCGTTTTAACATCGCCGTCGGAGCCCAAAATAACAGGCAATCCCGATTCGATANNGCCTGTTTAGCCGTCACTTTATCGCCCATCATGCGAATCATCTTAGGGCTTGGGCCAATAAAAACCATACCGTGCGCTTCAACCATTTCGGCAAAATCGGCATTTTCGGATAAAAAGCCATAGCCGGGGTGGATAGCATCTGCTCCAGTCATCATCGCAGCCGAAATAATCGCCGCTTTATTTAAATAAGAATCTTTTGCCGGCGCAGGCCCGATACAAACAGCTTCATCGGCCAATTTGACATGCATTGCATTTGCATCGACAGTCGAATGAACGGCAACGGTTTTTATGCCCATCTCTTGACAGGCACGGTGAATACGTAAGGCTATTTCCCCACGGTTTGCAATCAGTACTTTTTCAAACATAACTAAGCCACGCTAAATAAGGGTTGACCATATTCTACCGGAGAACCCGATTCGACCAAAACGGCCGTAATTTTGCCGGCTTTTGTTGCTTTGATGGGATTATATGTTTTCATTGCTTCAATCAAACAAACGGTTTGGCCGACGGATACTTTATCACCGATTTTTACAAAGTCCGGCGAGGAAGGGTCTTTTGATAAATAAACAACCCCAACCATCGGCGAATTAATCGTTTCATCTGCTTTGGCCGGCAAAGAAGCATCTTTAACGCTGGGCAACGCTTTTTCTTCAATCACGGCAGGAGCAGGAGCCGCACCCGAAACAACCATATTCGTGTTTTGAGCCACGCCGGCGATTCGGATATAGACACCGTTTGCTTCATATTCAATTTCACCTAAATTATTTTCATGCAACAATTCGGCCAATTCCCGTATAGATTGTTTTTGTTCGTTTTCCATTTATTTCCCTTTCTTTAAAAAATTATTATATATTACATTTAACTTAATTTCAAAAAAATTGCAAGCATTGTTGTGATGAAAGTTTTATGACGAAATCAGGATAATTATACTGGATTTTTTTTAAAACAATTGATATGATACTTAACATGATAAATAAAACGAAACAAATTTTTAAATTGTTATTAGATGCCGAAAATGATGCGCGGCAAATCCGTACGGCCAAAAATACCGTAATGGCATCTAATGATAAAGGTGAAAAATTATTTGGGAAAAAAGAAAATCCTTTTGCTTTTTTGGAAAACTCGGATGATTTGGGTGCCGTCCAAAAATTGATTGATGCATATTGTTCCAAAACGTCCATTGAAACGCAAATTAAAACGCCATCCGCCACTTATGAAATAAAGGTTAAAAATCTCAATAAAAACTTTTTGCTGATTGCACGCGACATTTCGGCAGAATCTGCCGTATTTGAAAGCCAATCACACCAATTATCATTTGTTTCAGATTTAATTAAAAACTTTAAAGAACCATTATATCTTGCTGATAGAAATGGAAATATTTTATTTTCAAATAAATCTTTATGCACATTGCTTTTAAAAACGCCTAAAGAAGTTTTAGGCAAAGAATTAAAAACTTTTATTATCGAAAACACACCCCCTGTTGCCAAGGCATGGGAAGGTACCGTTTTACTTGATACGGCACAAGGTGAGAAAAGCTTTCATTTAACCCAAAATTCTTTTACTACGGGCGCTTACACTTTTTACTACGGGTTTATTCAAGATTACAGGCCGAGTGCTCTGTGCGAAGACGTCGAATTATTTTCTTTAAATCCGATACCTTGTATTTTAATAGGCATAAATGATTTAAAAATTATCCAAGCTAACCCGGCCTTATACAATGCTTTGCGTATACCCGAAGGCAAACTTGACTCATTGAATGTTTTTGAGATACTATCGGAAAACTCTGCCTCACTTTTAAATTCCAGAATTCAAAAATTATTGAACGGGACACTTAAAAACGAACGTATGGAATTGACCAGCGGCAATGAGTATGAGGCCAAAACATTTACCAGCCTTTTAGGATGGACAAGCGCCGATAAACAAACAATTGCTCTTTATTTAATTGACGCATCCGAACGCAAAAATTTGGAAATGCAATTTGCCCATGCTCAAAAAATGCAAGCTATGGGGCAATTGGCCGGCGGCGTTGCGCATGATTTCAATAACTTGTTGACCGCTATTATCGGTTTTTGTGATTTGTTGTTGCAACGCCACAAAGTGGATGACGATGACTTTTTGGATCTAATGCAAATCAAAGGAAATGCCAACAAAGCTTCGGGTTTAGTCGGCCAATTATTAACGTTTTCACGTAAACAACCCAGCCGTATTAAGACCATTTCGTTGCATGATGCATTTGTGGATTTGTCCGCCCTGCTCCAACGTTCCATTGCGCCGTTTGTCAAATTAAAAACGGATATTAAACGCGGCTTGGGTTCGGTCAAAATCGACCCGAATCAGTTGATGCAAATCTTCTTGAATTTAGCTGTAAATGCCAAAGATGCCATGCCTAAGGGGGGCACATTCAAAATCACGGCGACAAAAGAAAAAATTAAAAAAACCAGAGCTTGCGGCACCGATATGATAACCCCAGGCGATTATGTCAAAATCCAAGTATCCGATACCGGCATGGGTATTTCCAAAGAAAACTTATCACGTATTTTTGAACCGTTTTTCACGACAAAAGAAAATGGACAGGCTTCGGGAACGGGCTTAGGATTATCAACCGTGTACGGCATTATTCGGGGTGTTGACGGTTATATTTCGGTGGACAGCATTAAAAATGTCGGTACGACATTTACTATTTATTTGCCAAGGTTTGAAGAAAAACCGGTAACACTGGCTAAAAATGCCAAAATCCGCCCGACATTTATTCCAAAAGAAACTATGACCATCTTATTAGTTGATGACGAAGACGGTGTGCGTATGGTGGCGGCGCGCGCTTTAAAATCCAAAGGGTGGTCGGTTATTGAATGCGTTAATGCCGAACAAGCCATCGAGGTATTTCAAAAAGGAACGCCGATTGATTTATTATTAACCGACATGGTCATGCCGGGCATGGATGGGGAAACATTAATTAAACAAGCCAAGCAAGTTCAACCGAGAATGAAAGTCATTTTAATGAGCGGCTATTCCGAAGAATTTGCACGCCACGGGTCACAAAAACATGAAGCGTTCCAATTTTTGGCAAAACCGTTCGAATTGGCAGGATTGCTTGAGAAAGTAAAAGAAGTTCTTGAAAATGATTAAAAATTGTGGTAATTTTTCGCTAATCTCAAAAAAATAAGGGTTAAACTATGACAAAATATACATATGAAGAATTAGCGGCCGGTATCGAAACAATTGTACCGGCAAACGGTTTAAAAGAAAAATTAGCGGCCGCAGAAAAGGAAAACCGTCCGCTCGTCATCAAATTCGGTATGGACCCCACGGCACCCGATTTGCATTTGGGACATGCGGTAGCGCTTAAAAAAATTAAACAGTTTATGGAAAACGGGCATGAAATTCATCTAGTTATCGGCGATTTTACGGCACGTATCGGCGACCCANNCGGCAGAAACACGACAAGGCCGCCGCTTACGCCCAAAGAAGTCGATGAAAACGCTAAAACTTATGTTGACCAATTGGATAAAATATTTGATACCTCAAAATTAACCATTCACTATAATAATGACTGGATGGGGAAAATGTCTTTGGCAGATACGTTAAAACTTTTATCTAAAGCAACGTTGGCCCAAATGATGCAACGCGAAGATTTTGTCAACCGTTATGAAAATAATATTCCGATTGCTTTGCACGAATTGATTTATCCGATGATGCAAGGATATGATTCGGTTGTTTTGGATTCCGATATTGAATTCGGCGGACGCGACCAACTTTTAAATTGCCTTGTCGGACGTTCTTTGCAAGAACAAGACGGCAAATCGGGGCAAATTGTGTTGTCTATGCCTTTGTTATGCGGTTTGGATGGCCATATTAAAATGAGCAAATCCAAGGGCAATTATATTGGCCTTACCGAACCTGCCACCGAAATGTACGGCAAAACGATGTCTATTCCCGACAGCTTAATTCCTGAATGGGTTGAACTGATCACAAATTGGGATGCCAAAACAAAAGCAGATGTTATTGCCGATTTGAAAAACGGTACCGTCAATCCGATGGAAATTAAAAAGAAAATCGCTTATAACATTGTTGAACAATACCACAGCCCTGAAGATGCGAATGCTGCCCAAGAATTCTTTTATAAACAAGTTCAACAACGCGGATTTGATACAAAAGAATTTACGGCCGTTAAATGGGAAGATTTAACAAACGCTACTGAAATTACCTTATTGGATTTAGGTGTTGCCTTGCAACCCGAACAAAGCAAATCTGCCATGCGTCGTTTAATTGAAAGCGGTGCGGTCAGTGTGGAAGGCGAAAAAGTTGTTAATCCGCTTTTCAAATTGGAAAAATCGGCAAACGGCATTAAAATCAAAATCGGCAAACGCGGATTTTATAATGTTGCTTAAAACATGATAAATATCAATTGTAATCCAAAACGCCCGCTTCGTGGGCGTTTTTTGTTATAAATGTAAAAATTCTTAAAGATACAACATTTATAAAAATTTATTAAATATCAATATATTCAATTAAATCTTAAGATTTTTTTAACTTTATTTTCCTTGACCCCTTTTTAAAAAAACTTTATAGTTTTATATAATTGATAAACTATGAGGAAATATATGAAAAACGGCACTTTAGTTTCACACAAAAAAACAACTGGGGCGAATAAAACAAAAACGCAAAAACCTTTAGCGGCAAAAAACGCTAAAGAAAAAAATGAAAATTCGACCAACAAAGGAAAAAATATCGGCATTATTACCGCTATTTCCGGCAGCGTTGTTGAAGTGCGCTTTAAAAAACTACCGGCCATCTATAATCAATTATTAACCGGCGAAAAAGATGAACTAACTTTAGAAGTGCAAGGTTACATTGATGAACAAACGGTGCGCGCTTTGGCTATGGGTTCGACGCAAGGTTTGTTTCGTGGCATGAAAGTCGTTGATTTGGGCCATCAAATTGAGGTACCTGTCGGCCGTGATACATTGGGCCGCATGTTTAACGTATTCGGACACCCCATTGACGGCAAAGGCGCTTTAAAAGAGGACGAAAAATGGCCGATACACGGTGATGCTGTACCACTTGATAAAATTGAAGTATCCTCGCAAATTTTTGTAACCGGCATTAAGGCAATTGACCTGCTGGCGCCGATGGAACGCGGTGGCAAAGCGGGCTTGTTCGGGGGCGCCGGGGTTGGGAAAACCGTTTTGATTACCGAAATGATTAACAACATGGTCGGCCGTTATGAAGGCGTCAGCTTATTTGCCGGTATCGGGGAACGTTCGCGCGAAGGAGAACAACTGTACCGCGAAATGGAACAAGCGGGCGTTTTGGATAAAACCATCATGATTTTCGGTCAAATGAATGAGGCGCCGGGGGTTCGTTTTCGTGTGGCTTTGTCGGCTTTGACAATGGCGGAATATTTTCGCGATGAAAAAAAACAAGACGTTTTATTGTTGATAGACAATATTTTCCGTTTTATTCAAGCCGGTTCGGAAATTTCCGTTCAACTTGGGCAAATCCCGTCTCGTGTGGGATATCAACCTTCATTGGGTACGGATATTGCGGATTTGCAGGAACGTATTGCCATNNACAAAAGATGCGGCGATTACTTCAATCCAAGCCGTTTATGTGCCGGCCGATGACTTTACCGACCCGTCGGCAACCCACACATTTGCGCATTTGTCGTCAACCATTGTGCTATCGCGTAACCGTGCGGCACAAGGTTTATACCCTGCCCTTGACCCATTGGGTTCTTCCTCTAATATGTTGACACCGTTAATTGTCGGTGAACGGCATTACAAGGTTGCCACCGAGGTTCGCAAAACTTTGGCACAATATGAGGATTTAAAGGATATTATTGCGATGTTAGGATTTGACGAACTGCCCGAACATGACCAAAAAACGGTACAAACGGCACGTAAATTGGAACGTTTTTTAACGCAACCGTTCTTTACCACCGGGCAATTCACGGGGATGGAAGGCAAATCGGTCGATTTGGAAGAAACAATTTCCGGGTGCGAGCGTATTATGGCAGGCGAATTTGACGATTTGTCCGAAAACAGCTTTTATATGATTGGACGTGTTGATGAAGCACGCGAAAAGGCTGATATTGAAAAAAACAAATCCAAAGAAAGACAAACCGCTGAGCAAAATGAAAAAATAAGTGCTAATGAAGAGGTCGATAAAAAATAAATGTTAATGCAATTGAAAGTCTTTTCCCCAACCGGGGTGGTACTCGACATACCCATTCGGAAAATTGATTTCGAAGGGATTGACGGTTATTGGACTTTGTTGCCCAAACATGTGGATTACGTCAACGCGTTAACCCCCTCGATTGTCAGTTACACGAATGAAAATAATGAAACCAAGTATATGGCATGCAACAAAGGGGTGATTGTCAAAAAAAATCAAGATGTTTCGATATCAACGAAATTGGCCATTTTGGATGACAGTTTGGAAAAATTGCAAAAAACGATTGAAATTGATTTTAAAGCAATGGATGAAGAACGCAAAGAGGTCAATACGACCATGGCACGCCTTGAAATCGGACTTGTCAAGGGCTTGCAATCATTAAAACAAGACGGGGGCATCGATGGTGGAATATAACAAAGAAGAAACAAAAAATACGGCCAAAACCCTCATCAAAAAAGCAAAAGCAATGGAAAACCGTAAAAATCGCCAATTATATTTAAATGCCGCTATTTTGGGAACATATGGTTGGAATATTTCCATTCCTGTTATTATCGGTGTCATTATCGGTCGCTGGTTGGACAACAAATTTCCTCTGCCCCCGATGTCTTGGACACTCAATTTGATTTTAATCGGCTTTATTATCGGTTTTTACAATGCTCAACGTTGGATTAATAAAGAAGGCGTCATTAAAAACATAAAAGCAAAAAAAAGAGCTTTGGAAAAAATGAATCGCAAAAAGGATACGAAAAATGTTTGATTTATCAATTTTAACACCTTTTCAAATCGGATTTTCATTGGCTGTAGGCATTTTGTTGGGATTGGCCTATTTGATTATTTTGTGGCGTACATTGTTGTATTTGCCGAAAGTTAAGAAAAAGGGCAACTTTTTATTCGTATCTGCCGTCATCAGGTTATTTTTAATTATCTTCGTTGCCCTTTATTTTTCATACAACAATGGCGCCAGATTCTTATTGATATTTATCGGGTTCATCATTACGCGTTTAATTGTCTTAAGGTATATTAAAAACAATGTGTTAAACACACTTTCATCACGGATTCCTACACAAAAACCAAACAAAAATTCAACAAAAAACCGACCCGAAATTTCAAAATCGATTGCGAATACAACCTCTCGCAAATCCGGCGCACATAAAAGGAAAACGAAATGATTGAAGATTTAGATACACTTATCATGTTCAATATTTTCGGTATCGGTATTAATTACACGATATTTTATACGTGGGTCGTTATGGGTGTGTTGGTTTTCATGTCGTGGTTAGCCACGCGCAATTTAAAAACAACTTTGCGAGTATCGCGTTTTCAAACGGCTATGGAAATGATTGTCATGACAATCCGCAATCAAATCAAAGAAGCTTCAAATGACAACCCTTTGAAATATTTATATATTATGGGCACATTCTTTTTATTCATCGCAATGAGCAACCTTTTAACGATTATACCCACTTTCCGTGCACCGACCGCTTCATTATCCACAACGGCGGCTTTTGCNNCTTGCCTTTTGCGTGTTCATAGCCATGCCAATCTATGGCATCCGCAATGCCGGATTAAAAAAATATTTAAGAAAGTATATTGACCCCGTCCCTTTCATGCTGCCGATGAATATTTTAAGCGATTTTTCATCGACCTTTTCATTGGCATTTCGTTTGTACGGCAATGTTTTAAGCGGTGCCGTTATCGGTTCGGTTATGATTATGCTNNCCGTTTTTATTGCCGCTGCCAATGCAAATTTTGGGGTTGGTTACCGGAACAATCCAAGCTTACATTTTCGCACTTTTGGCCATTGTGTATGTTTCATCGGTCGGTCCGGAACAAGAATTTGACGACCATTTAAAAGATTATTAATGATAAAGAAAGGAGAAAAATTATGGATGCAGTAACATTTATCGGAGGAATG
>DLOI01000009.1:8724-12408 GCA_002477185.1 Alphaproteobacteria bacterium UBA7488
GAAGGTAACGCCGCACACGCTGCGTTGCGTTCAATCGCTCAACAACCGGATGAAGCCTCAACGATTACAAGAACATTGTTCGTTTCAATGGCTATGATTGAATCATGTGCAATTTATTCATTCGTGATAACCGTTTTGATTTTATATTTCAATCCATTTTGGAATTATGCCGTTGAAATGGCCGCAAAATAAAACCGCTTGAAAAGCTGATAAAATCAGACGTAAAAAGGAGCTTAAAAAATGGGTATCAACTGGGTTACATTCTTTGCCCAAATTGTTAACCTGTTCGTTTTGGTGTGGTTGCTTAAAAAATTCTTATACCGCCCTATTTTGAACGCTGTTGACAAAAGGCAATCCGAAATATTGGGACGCGTTGATAAGGCGCGCCAAGAACAAAAGTTGGCAGAAGAAGAACACCAAAAGCTTCTTCAAAAGCAAGCAGATTTTGATACCCAAAAACAAAAGCTGTACGATGATACATCAAAAGAAGTTGAAGCATATAAAGCCAAATCGTTCGAACAAATCGAATCAGAAAAGCAAAAAATGCGTGAAAAAATGCAACGCGATTTAATAAGAGAAAATGAAGCGATACAATTGGAAATACGCAACTTATTGGCGGATAATTTTATTGCTTTGTCGCGTAAAATATTAAGCGAATTGTCCGGTGCAACACCTCTTGAACAAACAATTGATTTGTTTAAAAACAAAGTATCCGCTCTTTCTAAGATTCAAAAAGAAAAAATCAAAAAATTCTATTTAAAACAAAATAATGTAAGAATTATTTCATCTGATGATTTAAGTGATAAAGAGAAAGACGAACTGGTTAACTTTTTAAAATCCGAGCTGGACACGAAAGAAAATCCAAAAGTCTTTTTTGAAAAGGACACATCCCTTATTTTAGGTATTGAAATGGTCATCGGTGATGTTTCGTTGGAATGGAATTTGAAAAATTATTTGGAAGAATATCGCGCCAACTTAAATAAAACACTTTCCACAATTATTACGAGTGAATAGGATAAGAACATGTTAAAAAATGTGACACAACAAACCCGACAAGAAATCCAAAAAACGACAGAAGATACGGATATGAAACTTAAAATTTCCGAAGTCAGCGAAATCTTATCCATTTCCTCGGGAACGGCAGAAGTTTTGGGGTTGGCCAGTGTTAAAATGAACGAACTTTTAACGTTCAAAGACAATGTTACGGGTATGGTTCAAACTTTGCGTGAGGACAGTGTCGGCATTGTGTTCTTAACCAATCCGAAAGATTTAAAAGCCGGCGATAAAGCCAAGCGCACCCATCGCGTGTTGGATGTGCCTGTTGGGGATAATCTGCTGGGACGGGTCATAAATCCTCTGGGACAGCCATTAGATGACAAAGGCCCCGTAAGCGCACAAAAAACACGCCCGATTGAAGTCGATGCCGCGCCGATTATGCATCGAGCACCAGTCGATACGCCTTTACAAACCGGTATTAAAGCCATCGATTCATTTACCCCCATCGGACGCGGGCAACGTGAATTGATTTTGGGCGACCGCCAAACAGGCAAAACGGCCATTGCCATTGATACCGTCATTAACCAAAAAGATACGGGCGTCATATGTATTTACTGCGCCATCGGGCAAAGGTTGGCAAGTACCGCTCGCGTCATTGCCGATTTGGAAAAATACGGCGTTATGGATAATACGATTGTAGTTGTTGCATCCGGGGAAGACGAAGCCGGCATGCAATATATTGCTCCCTATGCGGCAACATCCATCGGCGAATACTTTATGGAAAACGGCAAAGACGTTTTAATCATCTATGACGATTTAACGGCACATGCCCGCGCCTATCGCCAAATGTCATTGTTATTGCGCACCCCGCCGGGACGTGAAGCTTTTCCGGGGGATATTTTTTACATACATTCACGACTGTTAGAACGTGCAACCCATTTACGCCCCGAATATGGCGGCGGTTCATTGACGGCACTGCCGATTGTAGCTACCGAAGCGGGCAATATTTCGGCCTATATTCCGACAAATATTATTTCAATCACGGATGGACAAATTTATCTGTCCACTTCCCTCTTCCAAAAAGGACAATTACCAGCGATTGACACAGGACGTTCGGTTTCACGTGTGGGCGGCGATGCCCAATTGCCGGCCTATCGCAGTTTAATCGGGCCTTTAAAGCTGTTTTATTCTCAGTTTGAAGAACTCGAATCATTTGCCAAATTTGGAACCCAAATGGATAAAGAAACGGCTAACCAGCTTAAACGCGGGCGAGCCATTCGCGCCGTTATGCAACAAATGCAATATAAGTTAATGAGCGCACCGGTTCAAATTGCCGTGTTTATGGCAACAAATGCAGGATTATTGGACGATGTACCGGAAGATAAAATTGTCAAAGCCCAGGAAATTATCGATCGCACATTACATCAACATTTCGGCACCGTGATTGATAAAATCGTCATTGACAAAGACAAATTGGAAAAAATTACGCAAGACAAGATGCTGGCTGCTTTTAAAAATGCATTGGCAAATGAAGGGATTATAACAAAGCAATGAGTTTGGAAGCATTAAACAAACGCATTAAAACGACCGAGGATTTGCGCGACATTGTCAGCACGATGAAAATGTTGTCATCCGTCAGCATCGGTCCATATGAAAAAGCATTGGCCTCTTTAAAAGAATATGGTAAAACCGTTATGGACGCGTTTTTGGGATTCGTCATTAATGGCGATTCGAGTTTTGCTCCGCCTAAACCCAAAATTGACAATCAAAAGGTTTTATTAGTTCTTATCGGCACAGATAACGGCTTAGTCGGTCGCTTTAACCGCGATGTTTTTAATTTTTCCCAAAAATATCTAAAAGAACGTGGCATTTTAAAATCAAACGCACTTTATTTATGTGTCGGCAAAAGAATCGGTTCAATAACAAGCAATGCCGTTTCAGAATCCTTAAAAGGAACCTATGCCATTTCCAATTCTTTAAAAGAACTTGCCTCGATTGCTTCAACGTTATTGATTAAAATTAATGACATTTTGTCCCAAAATGCGATACAAGAAGTTATCGTTTTTCATAATTATAAAGAACCTTCACATCCTCAACAACCGCGCCATATACAATTAATGCCGTTACCTTATGAAAGGTTTATGGAACTAAAAAAACGTAAATGGGACGGCAAATCCTTGCCGTATTTACCGGCACCCAAAGAACAATTATTTACGGCTTTGGTCCATGAATATCTAACGGTTTCGTTGGCAGGCAGTCTAACGGCATCATTGGCGGCAGAACATTATGCGCGCATGGTTAACATGCAACAGGCCGAAAAAAATATCGATAAGTCCTTAGAGGAGATGAATTTATACTATCAACAAGCGCGTCAAAGTGAAATTACCGACGAATTAATTGATATTGTATCGGGTGCCGAGGCCATGAAACCAAAAAAAATGCGACAATTTCGTGATAAATCATTATGATGTATTGACAAAATATAAAAAAACAAGTAAAAGACGTGATTAAGTTCAACTATTAAAAAGGATAAAAGATATGATCAAATCAGAACTGATTGCAAAAATTGCAGACCAAAACAAACTCAGCAAAACCGACGCTGAACGTGTTGTTTCAACCGTTTTTAATGAAATTACAAAGGCTTTGGCTGCCGGCAACCGTGTCGAATTGCGCGGATTTGGTGTTTTG
>DLOI01000009.1:12429-17102 GCA_002477185.1 Alphaproteobacteria bacterium UBA7488
TCGCCAGAAACCCTAAAACCGGCGAAAGCGTGCAAGTTGCTGCAAAAAAAGTTCCTTTCTTCAAATCCGGCAAAAATGTAAATGACGCTTTAAACAAAAAAGGCAAATAATCTATGAACTGGATCACAAGTCTCACCCGCCCGACGGTTAAAAAATTGGCTGTCCAAAAGGATATTCCCGATTATTTTTGGGATAAATGCAAGGGTTGCGGCGAAATGTTGTTCCATTCCGAAATTACAAAAGAAAATTTCGTATGCCCCCATTGCGGTTACCATTNNGCCAACTTTAAAACGCTTTGAACTCTTATTTGATGAAGGGCAATATACGCTTATCCAATTGCCAAAAGTCAAAGAAGATCCATTGCACTTTGCCGATATGGAAAAGTATACCGACCGTTTGAAAAAATATCGGAAAAAAACCAAAACGGAAGATGCCATTTTGGTGGCACATGGTAAAATTGGGGGCTATCCTGCGGTTGTAGGAATTTTCGATTTTGCATTTATGGGCGGTTCAATGGGCACAGCTGTTGGGGAAGCCATTATCAAAGCTTCACAACTTGCTTTATTGCAAGAAGCAGCATTAATTTTGGTACCCGCTTCAGGCGGCGCACGGATGCAAGAAGGTATTTTATCTTTGATGCAAATGGCGCGCACAACTGTGGCCGTTAAAAAACTAAAAGAAAAAAAATTACCTTATATCAATATCTTAACAAATCCAACAATGGGTGGTGTTACGGCTTCTTTTGCCATGCTGGGCGATATAACTTTTGCCGAACCTGGCTCTTTAATCGGATTTGCAGGAGTCCGTGTCATTGAGCAAATCACATTGGCAAAATTGCCGGCAAATTTCCAAAAAGCAAGTTATTTGCTTGATCATGGGATGGTTGACCAAGTGATTCATCGCAAAGATTTGAAAAAAGAACTGATTAAGGTCTTTAAATTATTACATCCAAATCAACCAAAATAAATTCATTTTAAGCATGCACTTGTAATATTCAATGGAATTGTCTATATTGAAAATAGACGAAGAAATTTAACTTGGGGAGAAAAAAACATGACAATTTTATTTTTCGATTCTGATGCCAGATTAAAACAACATGCGAAAAAATACTTACAAAATGAATCTGACTTTGAATTTTTTAATACCAGTTTAAACACTATCAGCAAAGCAAAACTGGAACCCTATGCAGACACAGAAATTATTTCTGTCTTCATCCATTCCGAAGCTTTATCAAATAAGAAATTGGATTTGCTACCGAATTTAAAATTAATAGCAACCCGTTCAACAGGATTTAACCATATTGATTTAGATTATTGTAAGCAACGCGGTATTGATGTGGTTAATGTCCCGCGGTACGGAGAAGTAACAGTAGCCGAATTTACATTTGGCTTGTTGTTAGATTTGGCTCGTAAAATTATTCGAGCTGAAAGTGATATGAAACACAATCGTGTTGATGTATCTAACTATATGGGATTTGATTTGGCCGGTAAAACTATCGGTGTTATCGGAACCGGTTCCATTGGCCAGCATGTAATTAAATTAGCTCAAGGATTTGGTATGCATGTTATAGCATATGATTTATATCCGAAGCCTGAGTATAAAAAATTATATGCCAAAAATTTAGATTCATTATTTAGAAAATCTGACATTATTTCTTTACATGTGCCATCTACTCCTGAAAATATTCATATGTTGGATCAAAAAGCTTTTTCTATAATGAAAAAGGGTGTCATTATCATTAATACAGCACGTGGCGATTTAATTGATACACAAGCACTTTATCAAGCTTTGCGTGTCGGACAAGTCGGCGGGGCCGGTTTGGATGTGTTGGAAAATGAAGACATCTTGGTTCATGATGAAATTATGACATCCAGCCGATTAAAAGACAATGAATTCTTGTTGGATTCCGCCATGAACTTGAAACTGATGCAATTTGACAACGTCATTTGTACGCCGCACATTGCATTTAATACAAAAGATGCTATTGACCGTATTAACGATACAACTTTTGAAAATATCAAAAACTTTTTAAAAGGAAAAATTGTAAACAGCGTTATCAGGAAATAAAATTGAAACGAGTCCCCTCTTTTAAATTTTATCTTTTTTTAGGCGGTATTTTCTTAACAGCCTTTATCGGAGGGTTTAACATCCACACGCGCCCGAAAGTATCCGTCATTATGGCGACATACAATCGGGCTGAAACTTATTTGCCACGAGCGATTGATTCCATTTTGTCTCAAACAATGGGCGATTTTGAATTCATTATCATAGACGACGCCTCAAAAGATTCAACAAAGGAAATTTTAAAATCTTATGCGAAAAAAGATAAACGCTTGCGCATTTTTTCGAATGAATACAATAAAGGTCTTGTTTATAATTTAAATTTAGGTCTTCAAAAAGCGCATGGGGAATATATCGCCCGCATGGACGATGATGATAAATCATTACCCGAACGTTTTGAAAAACAAATTGCCTTTTTAAAAGAAAATCCAGATATCACAGCGGTCGGATGCAGTTTTGCGCGGCCGGATAATCTCTATAAAAAAGATTTTTTCCCGACTAATCCGGAAGAGGCCAAAATTCGCTCTTTATTTGACGTACCAATTGCTCATCCTTGTGCCATGATTCGCAATAACTTTTTAAAACAACATAATATTCATTACGTGGATGATTATGCTTTAGCGGAAGACATGCCGTTTTGGCGCGATATTATATGGAAATTTGACGGCAAGGTTTCCAATTTGCCTGATGTATTGTTGATAAAGGATACGNNTGCTCCAAAATCATATGGCTATGCATGGCGTCAATGGGAATCCGTTAAACAATTTGGCAAAGACAGTATGAAAATGATATTGGGCGATAAAATACCCAATACTACCAGTCGTTGTGTTTATTACAAGTACATGGAAAAATTGAATAAACAAAAAAAGATTGTCGATGAAAATATATTAAACACATACATTAATCGTTCATGTCCCAAAAACGAATTACATTTAAAAAATCAAGAATTTGAAGATACCTTCGCACTACATGACAATTATTTGGAAAAAGGTAAGCAAAAGGCAAAAATCATTGAGCACACAGATAATTTATTGGAAGTTATTTGGGAGGGAACTTCAAAAAAAGAAACCTATATAAAAAACACTGACAATGTTTTTGAACACTATAATTAAGACGAAAATAATTTGCGGTAAATCTTGTTTAAGATAAACATCTGTTTGACACAAATACTTCACAATGTTTTTATTAAAAAAATTATTGATTTCGACCGGATGCCGGCATATCATTTGTGTCATCTTCGGCCAATGCGGGATTATCTTCGTCCGCGATGACCTCATCACCTATAGGTTGAGTCTCATCCAACGGATAAGTGTCATTTTTCACAACAATTGATGGTGTTTTAGGACTTTTTACGACACATGACAAAACCCAAATATCATACACGGGATGTTCCATTGCACTGAGCGCCGGATTGGAGGAAAACATCCAACCGTTAAAAACGGGTACAATATCCCCTTTCGCATTTTTTTCGACGATATCCAAATAGGCCGCATTTTCGGGTGTTTCTTCGGGCGTTCGCGTAATGCATTTTTGGGGCGTTACAGATAAGTCGCCAAATCGGATGGATGTGCCGATTTTCGCTTCCAATGTGCTCATGCGCCCTGTGATTTTATCGACACCGCGCAATAACACTTTGTCGGTTTCGATATTTGCCGCCATTGCCGGCATGGATACAAGACATATTAACAGCGCATATTTCACTATTTTCATTTTTTGCATCGCCCTATTTTGTTGATAAAAAGATAAATTCCGAAACATTATCTTCCAATGATTTATAACTTTTCGTATTAATAATTTGGTCATTATCTTTTAACAAAGCCGCACTCTTTCCCGGTTCCAAGCGAACATATTTATCGCCCATGATGCCAACATCAGCAATCGCTGCAACCGTATCAATCGGCAATTTGACCGTTGGGTCAATGCTTAAATAAACATCGGCGGTATAGGTATCTTTATTAAGTTTCGTGTCCATAACCGAACCAACTTTAATACCGGAAATACGTACGTCGGAACCAACCTCTAACCCGCCGATTTTTGAAAAATTAGCCATGATTTGATAACCCGATACATTCTTCACATCCACACGGGCAAGGGCAAAAAACAAAAACGTGCCGGCAAAAATAAGGACAAAAAAGCCTAAAATCGTTTCAATGGGGTTCTTTTTCATGATACATCTCCTGCCTGTGCATTACTTAAGTTTTCTTTTTGAGTCTCATTCAATTCGTTTTTCTTTTTTTCACGCATAAAAGCGTTCACTTTATCCATCAATTCAGTCAAAATAAGGGCATCTTGCGTGTATAAAATGCTGTCGCCGGATTTTAACAACTCATCATCGCCCCCGGGCACCAGTTCAATATGTTTGGCCCCTAACAGCCCGTCCGTTTCGATGACAGCCGACGTATCGGTGGACAGTTCCACATATTTCGGAAAAGACATGCCAACCTTAACGGCATATTGTCCGTTCAAGGATTGGGAAACCACCTCGCCCACTTTAATGCCGGCCAAACGAACCTCTGCACCGTTCATTAATCCATCGGCTTTTGTAAATTGACCATAGAGCGTAAAAGACGAAGGGCGTTTATCGGGTACTTTTTGTGCATGTAAAAACAAAA
>DLOI01000009.1:17122-24001 GCA_002477185.1 Alphaproteobacteria bacterium UBA7488
CCCGCCATCATTTCTTTGTTTTCTTGTTTCATATAAAAACCCTTCAATTTTTCTTTTATCATTTGACAAGATTATGCATGAATTGTCAAGCATTCTTTATTATTTTTATTGACGCAGGCTATTTTTTTAACTAGCCTTAATATATGAAATATTTATTGTGCATCTTTTTATGCGTGTTATCTTTTTCGGGAACGGCTCGTGCTTTATCCATTGTACGCGATACTGAAGTTGAAGGCATTTTAAATTCTTATGCGCGCAAAATTTTTGCAGCGGCAGGTTTGGATCCGGCTAATGCGGAAGTTGTTTTGATAAACGATAATACCATTAACGCATTTGTTGCCGGCGGACAAACAATATTTGTTCACACGGGCTTGATTACTAATGCTACAAGTGTAGATGACGTCGTATTTGTATTATCGCATGAAACGGGGCATATTGTCGGGGGTCATGTCGTGCGCGGCATTGAACAAATGAAAAACGCTCAGTCCACTGCCCTGATTTCGACCGTTTTAGGCGGTTTGGTAGCTGTAGCCGGAGGGCGTCCTGACGCAGGTATGGCTGTTATGATGGGTGGGCAAGGTTCGGCCTTGGGACTTTATTTATCCTATCGGCAAGTGGAAGAAAGTTCGGCGGACAGAACTGCGGTCGACATTATGCACAAAACGGGGTACTCTTTGATGGGTTTTAGTAACACAATGCGTCAAATACAACTGACGGAACGGCTAAATGCCTCTCAAGAAGCCGGCGCATACTTAAACACTCATCCAGTTACGAAGGACCGTATCCGTGACATGGAACGCTTTACGGCAAATGCTAAACCGCCCCATTATGATGCCCCTTTTGAAATGGCAAAAGCAAAGCTTATCGGTTTTTTATATACGCCAAAAAAAACGCGCGAAATTTATAAGGAAGAGACCCTCCCCGGCAAATATGCCTTAGCCATCGCACTATACCGTGATAAAAAAATTGCGCAGTCGTTACAAAAAATTGATGAACTCATTGCTTTGCAACCGGACAATCCGTTTTTTTATGAGCTGAAAGGCCAATTTTTATTCGAAACGGGTCGTGTTGATGAAGCTGCCAAAGTTTATGAAAAAGCTGTCAAGTTATTGCCCAGGGCACCTCTGATTCGTTTGGCTCTAGGACAGGCTTTGAGCGAGAGCGAACAAAAACAAGCGCCCGAAAAAGCCGTCTTTCACTTATCGCGTGTGGTCACGCAAGATGCCTATATTCCTGAAGCATGGCGATTACTTGCCATAGCATATGGGAAAAATAAGAACATACCGATGGCCGATTACGCGATGGCGGAATATTACCAACTTATCGGCAACACGAAAGAATCCCGCCGTTTGGCACAGCGCGCATTAAAAGGCGTTAATCCAGGAACGCCCGCGTATTTGCATCTGCAAGATATTTTGGCAACCTCACAAAACAAAAAATGATTGTGCCATAATACCTTTTAAAGATTTAAAAGAATAATATTTTTTATGGTTGCCGCTTTTTTTAAGAGAGAAAAAATTACAGTAGGATATTCTATATATTCTAAAATGTTAACCGCGCAATATCGCCCAAACGGCATTTTGTTAATGCCAGCCCAAAATTTGTAATGGCTATGCCTTGTGATAAAGCTGTTTGAATACGGTTTTGAACTTCTTTGGGTGTTAGAACACAACCACCGCATTGTAAAATTAATCTATAGCCTGTTAAATTTTCCGGTAACGTTTTACCATGTGCAAATTCAAAAATTAAGGTTTTACCAGTGTAATTTTCCAAAATTTTAGGAATCATAGCTTTGGCAATATCATCTTCACGCGTTGTATGAACGCAGCTTTCGGCAATTAAAATTTTATCGTTGTCATTTAATGCATCAATCATCACCAATCCATCCAACAACACCGAAAAATCCCCCTTCATGCGCGCAAATAAAATTGAAAAAGTTGAAACTTTTTGCGAAACAGGCACCTGTTTTAAAACCTCTTTCACTACCTTTGAATCGGTAATAATCAAATCATAATTTTGACTGGATAAAGCTTTGGGCAATTCTTCCAATGCGATACAAGTTATAAATACATGCCGGTCGATTAATTCACGTATCATTTGAACCTGAGGCATTATTAATCGTCCCTTTGGCGCCGAGTCATCTTGCGGCATAACCAGTAAGATTTTATCATGCTTTTGAACAATACCTTCCAACAATTTTTTATCAGGCATTTGTTTTAAATGTTTTACAATTTGACCGAGTAAATTTTGAACGCTTTTTTTGCTTAAAGTATTTATTGAAAGTTTCCAATTATCATACTGATATAAATCATTTTTATTGTACACAATAATATATGGAATTTTAAAAGAATTGATATAATCCAACACCTTACAATCGATTGGCGTCAATTCGTTTGACGTCACAACCAACACAGCTAAATCGGCATTTTTCAACGTTTTAAGCGCCGCTTTTTCACGTTCAATCCCAAGGGGGCTTTCATCCCCAAACCCTGCCGTATCATAAAGTTGAACGGGCCCGAAATCCAAAATTTCAAATGCCTTTGAAACGCTGTCCGTCGTTGTGCCGTCAATATCGGAAATGATTGAAATTTCATCGCCGAGAATTGCATTGATTATTGAGGACTTGCCGACATTTGTCCGTCCGACAAAGACAATTTTTTTCCTCATCCCAATCGGTGTTTGTTGCATAAAAACTCCTCAAAATGACTATTTTTTAGTTATATCATGAAATAAAAATTTATAAAAGCAAATTTATGTATATTCATATTTTGACCGTCCAAAATCAAATCCGGGTTTTAATCCAAGCTTTAAAATTACATCAACCAAATTTTTTAAATCGGTTAATTTTTCAGTGAATGCTGTATTTTTCCCTTGATACAAAGCATAATCATGGCGGTATTTATCCGGCGTATAGGATAACATTAACACATTGGCACCACGTTTTAACCCTTTTTCTTTAGAGTTGCTATCCAAAGAAGCACATGCTGAAGCCACCGGGATATTAACATCAGGTGCCATTAAACGGTAAATGGCCATAGCGCGGTAAACTAAATCCATGTCACCGTTTAAATGTTGTTCTAGTGGTGTATGTTGAGCACGCACAAAAGGTGTTAATGAAAACATATGAACGCCGATTTGGACCAATTCAAGCAAATCAGCCGCCAACATTTTTGTTGTATACCCCGGCAATCCGGCAATAAAGCCTGAACCGACCTGATACCCTAAATTTTTTAAATTTTCAACGCACTTGATACGCGGCTTTAATTCATACCCTGGATGCAAAACACGATATAATTCATCTTGCAATGTTTCAACCTTTAACAAATATCTGTCTGCGCCAGCCTCTTTCCATAACCGATAAGTTTCCTTAGGTTTTTCCCCCATTGATAACGTGATATCTGCGCCCGTTTCATCTTTTATCTTATGGCAAATTCGCGCAATTTCAATGTCGCTGACAGCTTCGCTTTCGCCCGACTGAATCACAATGCTTTTAAGGCCTTGCGCCTTAATTTGACGCGCAGTTGCCACGATTTCATCAACAGTCAAAGTGTATCTTTTAAGCTTTTCATTTTGTGCTCGAATACCGCAATATAGGCAATTACGCGCACAAATATTCGTACATTCTATAATACCGCGCAAATAAACTTCATCGCCATAGGCATTTGTTTTCGCCTCATCGGCTTTCATGTACAACCAGTTATCCGCCCTGCCCATAAGCAAAGCGTAAATTTCATCAAAAGTAAATGTCATTGGCACCGGTAGCAACCTTTGTCAGTTGTTGTTCGATTTTTTCTTTTTGTTTGGAATGCTCAACCATTTTACGCACCAAATCCAACCCGGCCGTTTTCGTTTTGTGAGAAGCATAATCACGCAGATATTCCGAAAAAGTAAAAACGGCATTGGGAAAGCAAAAATCTTTGATAAAGGCCTTTTTGGCCAAGCCCATGAAATGTTCCCCAACACGTTTTTTGCGATAACATCCGGTGCAAAATGACGGAATATAGCCCAAATTTGTCACCAAATCATAAATGACTTCATCCAAACTTCTTTCATCGGCCACATCAAATTGCGCTCTATCAAAATCATCGGTCATTGAATCATGATAACCGCCCGGAGAAACCTTAGACCCTGCTGACAATTGCGATATGCCAAGCTTCAACAATTCCATACGCAAAGATGCCTTTTCACGCGTCGAAATAATCATACCGACATAAGGCAATGCCAAACGTGTGACCGCCACAATTTTTTTCAAGTCTTCATCCGAAACTTTATGTGGCGGATTAAAAGACATATCGCTGCCATGCGCGGGTTCCAAACGCGGAAAAGAAATAGTATGCGGCCCGACGCCGTAAGTTGCCTCCATAACCTGAGCATGTTTAATAAGCGCAATTGTATCATATTTGTAATCGTACAAACCATATAAAACGCCCATGCCGTAATCTTCAATACCCCCTTCATATGACCTGTGATGAGCATATAAACGCCACAAATAATCTGCTTTTTTGCCCGAAATATGGACTTTTTCGTAAGTTGGTCGATGATAGGTTTCTTGAAAACATTGAAATGTACCGATATGAGCCGTGGATAAAATTTTAAAGTCTGCCACACTCATCGGCGCAATATTCATATTGATGCGACGAATTTCCCCACTCGGAGGCGTTTTGACGGCATAACAAGCTTCGACATCTTCAACCAATTGTTCGGGCTTGTAAGGTGTTTCACCATATACTAACAACAACCGCTTATGGCCTTGGCGCTGTAAGATAGCCGTCTCTTCTTGCAATTGTGCTTTCGTCAGATGGCGGCGGATAAGTTCTTTATTATCTTTTCGAAAACCGCAATATAAACAATTATTGGCGCATGTATTGCTGACATACAGTGGGGCAAATAAAACCATACGGTTGCCGTAGATATATTGTTTAATCTGGCGTGCCGTTTCAAAAATTTCTTCCCACAATTCATAGTCTTTCAAATTCAACAACGAACCGACTTCATTTAAGGTTAAGCCCTTATGTTCGGCAGATTTGCATTTGGAAATTATATCGCGAATTTTATTTTTCTCGGGAATTTGATTGATGGCTTTATCAATTTCTTCCTCATTAATAAAACTTTCATACGACATACTCATAAGCCCCTTTCTTAATTCAACTTTAAACTTCAATATCGTACGTGTCAAGGAAAATAGTGTTTTTTTGAAACTTAACCTTATAGAAAAAATTAAATAAATCATATTATTATGCAATCGGATAAACACTCAAAATTATACTGATTTGACTTTAACGGAAAAATAGGTTAGAATTGGCGCTTATTTAAAGGCAGAAAAATGAGCGAAATTAAACTCACTAAAACCCATATCCCTGAAAACGGCCGTTACGATTATGCCTATTGTATTGATGTGCCCAATAAAAAAGGGATGAAATCATACACAATTTTTGGATATGATTCTCCTAAAATGCATCCTGGCAATTTACAAATGGATACAAAACATCCGGAATTATCCTACTTCATGCGTGATGAAATCGGCATCTATGCTAGGTTATTTAATAGGGACATTTTGACAGTTGCCGACGAAAACGGCGATTTAATCCTGTCATTCAATCGTTTGGAAGCAAAACCCAAAATCGTCATATATCAAGAACCTGAAACCCCTTTTATTCACCTTTTATCTGCCAAAGATGCAAAACAAGCAGGATTTATTTACGAAAACAAATCCCCGACAGCGCAGAAAAGGAATAATATAAAAAAAGGAATTTCTTTTTTATTGGCCGCTTCTGCTTTATTCGGCAGTTGTAAATACGCTGACACACATTCGCAAGAAATTAAAGAAACAAGCGCCCCTTTAATTGAAAAAATCACCGGAGCATTTTGTTCATTTAAAGAAGTTCTTGACAATCAAATTCACCGCTAGGACAGAATTTCAAGTCCTTTGCTATTATATTTCGTTTTGAATATATTTGATTTTCCTTATTGGAATCTAAGCGCTTCAATCGGATCCAACTTCATGGCTTTAATCGCCGGCATCAAACCCGACGCCACGCCAACGATAATGGCAACCGAAGCCGAAATGATAACCGACCACATTGATATAGGTACATGAACGTCGAAAATTATACCACCGATTTGAGATAGTCCGATGCCGATAACCATACCGACAAAACTGCCCATAAATGAAATCAACACCGATTCGGTTAAAAATTGTAATAAAATCCACCTATTTGGTGCCCCCAACGCTTTGCGTGTGCCGATTTCTCGCGTTCGTTCGGTAACGGATACCAACATCATGTTCATAATACCAATACTACCGACCAATAATGAAATCGAAGCGATTGAAGCCAATAAAATAGATAAAATTAAACCGATTTTACGGGCTTCATCCAACATTTCCGTCATCAGGCGAATGGTAAAATCATTATCTTGCGTATCTTTCAAATAGTGGCGCGCACGCAACATATATTCAATTTTTTTACCAACCGATTCCATTTTGTCTTCTTCAGTTACTTTTACAAAAGCTATGTCCGCAAAATTCGGGCGCCAAGATCCGCGCAACCGTTGCCGTAAAGTGGTAGCGGGCATAATGACAATATTGTCTTGGTCATTGCCCATCAATCCGTCCCCTTTGGATTTTAACGTTCCGATAACCGTAAATGGTCGATTCCTCAGGCGTATCGTTTTACCCACCGGATTTTGAATACCGAACAATTCATCCACCACCGTCTGCCCCAATAATACATACGGCGCCCCAACCTTAACATCTCTGTCCGTAAAACCGATACCGTGTTCAATGTCCCAATTGCCGACCGTTAAATAATCCGGCGTCGTTCCCAATACCGACACATTCCAGTTATTGGAGCCATACACGGCTTGCGCTGTCGTATTCAC
>DLOI01000041.1:0-3809 GCA_002477185.1 Alphaproteobacteria bacterium UBA7488
GCATCGCGTACATTAAACGCCTGTGCACCGGTTTTAAACCGTCACGCACATCGGGGAGAGAGCGTGCCACAATCGTTGACATCGCGTATGCCAAATACCGTTCGGATAAAGCGCCGGCCAGTTTTGTTTCTTTAATATTTTCGTTTATTTTTTCACTCATAGGGGGTAATATATCTTAAAAATTGTAAAAATTCAAGCAAAAAGTCGCTTTGACTGTTCAAATTTTCAAGCTTAATTTTAAATATTTTTACTCGTATGAAAATTAAGCAAGTATTTAAAAATAAAGTGAAAAATATTTTTTTAGGTCACATCGGATACTTGTCCGGCAATGAGGTGAACGATACTTGTGAAGAGAGTGTTCGTTTGTCAAAGAAAAATTATTTTTTCTTGATTTTTTCAAGTATAAAAGCAAAAGAGTTTGACAAAACACACAAAAGAATGTAAAATTATTTAAGTTTTAATGACAGGAGGACATATGCCAAACGAGACAATTTTGCTTTCTGATGTGGGTGGAACGAATATCCGGTTTGCTTTATACCGCCACGGAGTTTTATCGGAAAAAATCACATATGATTGCACAAAAGGTACGGCTTTTAAGGATTATGTCGAACGTTTTTGGCAAGAGATTCAACAACTTGAAGAGGGGTGGACGAAACCGCATTGCGCAATTGTCGGTGCAGCGGGTTTGATTGAAGGCAATGTTGTATACAGTAAAAATTGTCCAATTCCGATTAGCAAGCAAAGCATCCAAGAATGGGGATTTGACGAAGTCGATATTGAAAATGATTTTGTAACGCAATCACGTGCCGTTAAAAGTTCATCCGTCCACGATTTTATTTGGCAAAAGGGGGCCGAACAAACATTAAACGGTACTGTCATGGTGGTCGGTCCCGGCACGGGGCTAGGGATGAGCGTTATTCATGAAAGCTCTAAAAAACGGATGTTGCCGCGGGCTGCCGAAGCTGGATTTACAACATTGCCGTTATTAGAAGGAGCATCCAAAAAACAAAACAAGGCCATTGAAATATTACGCGAATACATGAAGCGTAAACACAAATCCCGTTTGGTTTACGATCAAATTGTTTCGGGTACCGGCATCATGCGTTTGTTTTATGCGCGGAAACATGTGGATGACCTTAAAAAAGACAAAAATTTGCAATTTGATTTACCGTGCGTGCCGAGCGATGATGAAAAAGGCATGTCAATCCCTGACAAGCTTAAAAATAATATTCGTTTGAATGCGTATGAAATTTGCCGCATGGCCGAAAAAGGGGACCGCACGGCCATTGAGAGTGTTGATTATTTTTTAAGTTATTTGGGGCGTTTTGCGGGTGACCAAGCCAATGTGAATTTGCCCGATGTTATTATTTTTGCCGGCGGCGTGATGTGTGATGCCTATATTCAAAAAAGAATGTTTGAAAAAGGCAGTCCTTTTTTAAAAGAATATAAAAAGGCGCGCCTTAAAGGCGGTAAAAAAGAACGACCAATGGGGATTTCCAAAAATAGGGCGGTTGCGTTTACGGGCTTGGTCGTGGCGGCCGAAGAAAAATTGCGCAAACGCCGCGATGCTATGTATTTGAAAATGTCGGCTTTGTCCTATTTTAATCCGGATGATTTGGCATGTACGCTATTAAATAAAAATGTGATTAAAGATTATGGCAATCAAACGTTAAACCCAGCGGATGCCAGTATGTTGGATATTCACTTTTCGCGTGAAAAAGTTAAATCGGGCATGAATATTGCCGCGGCAGGTGTAGTACGGACGTTCACAATGAATACGGGACGCTAAATTTTAAGAGAAGGGTGTGTAATTCTCTCTTAGGCGGTCTCTTTTGTTCACTATGATTTCGATGGAAAAAACACTTAGGAAGAATAAGTGTTATTGAGGATATACCTTTCTTAAGTCTATGTTTGTTAACCATTTGTTGACAATTATAAATTGAACACTTAACTAAGTTAGGTGTTTAATTTTTATAGGGAGAAGATAATGAAAAAAGCATTTTTATTGACAGCTGTTGCTGTCAGCTTGATGGCATTTTCGGCCGGTGCGACCGAATCAATGACAGGCAAAGTCGTATCAAAAAAGGCCGACCAAGTCATCATTCAAGGCCAAGACGGCAAAAGAATCAACGCACGTATTGTGCCGACGACCTCATACCGTGAAAAGAAAGTTTTAACAAAAGACAAAACAAAAGACGGCGTAACCTATAAGGCCGGTTCCGCCTATTATAAATCACCCATTGAAGAAGATGATTGGGTTGAAATTTATTATGTGCCGTCCAAAGGCAACATGAGCGAATACGAACTTGATGAAGTTGTCGTTTTGGACGATTAATTAAATCCCCGCAATTGCGGTAATTTAATATCCATTCGTTGTTTTTTAAGGCTGCTTTAAAAAAAGCAGCCTTTTTTTGTGATTGCTTGGCATGTGTTTTGGCCGCATTGTTTTTCATAACTTTGATTCTTTGTCCTAAAATCCTTTATCATGCGACATATCAAGTTATTCTTGCGGCCGTCTTTAAAATATGCTAACGAATAGATAGGGTTTAAATTTAGATGAGTTAAAAAAATGATTAAGAAATTACTGTGGGCAGCCCTTGTAGGCTATGGGGTATTTATTGTTTGTTTTGAGGCACAAGCTGCCAAAGTCTATAACGCCTTGCATCCGTATTGGCGTGAACCGGTTCAAATTGACGGCAAACGCTTTTGCCGAAAATCGGGCGATTGCGGCGATGTTATGAATGAAACGGTTGATTTTATAACCGTCAAATGGGATAAGTGGGGTCTTGAATATTTTCAAAAAATCAAAGGGTCATATGGGCTGGCGGTTCAAAAAAAAGATTATGAATCCGAAATTGATAAAGAATATCGGCAATTTGAATATACCTTTGACCGTCCTTTTGTTAAATTAAACCCCTATGAAAAAGCACCGATGTCCGTTTTGATAAAATTCCCGACGGATGAAAAAGCTCAAATTATGTTCCGTTTGAAAGGCTATAACGGTCAAAAGGATATTGTTCGAAAAATTAAAGGATATCGTAAAGAACATGCATTGGCATTGCACGGGCTTTATCCCGATGCCGTGAACTTGGTTGAAATTACGGCCTATACAGCCACTGGGAAAGAATTTAAAAAAACATTGACGATTAATACCTCGCGCTATATAGGAAATGCTTTTTATAACGTTTCCTTAAAAAAAGATACAAAAGATTTATATTATTTTACCTTTGATGGCTATGTCGTGGATGAATACGGTAACGTGCGATATGCCTTTTTGCCCGAAGGGTTGATTGCTTATTATTTGAACGGTGAAATCGTGACTGAGGCACGCTCAAGCGGGTTGTCCACTTACACATTGCTTGGAAAATTAACCGGCAAGTATACGTATCCGAAAGGGTTTACATCGTTCCAACACGGCATAAACGTCATGCCGAACGGCAATTTTTTGGTTTTGGGGCGCCAAGAGGGGGTTACAGCTCTTAATAACGGCGTCGACCAACAAACCAATTGGGATCAAATTATCGAATTGGATAAAAATACCGGAAAAGTGGTCAAGCGGTGGGATTTGGGCGCCGTTTTAAACCCGGACAGAAAAGCAANNCCTACAACGGCGCCCGACAACGATTGGGCGCATCTGAATTCAGTGGCGTATGATGAAACGGATGACACGTTGCTTGTATCGGCGCGCCATATCGGCATGGTTAAAATTGCGTATGCAAACGGGGCGCTTAAATGGATTGCAGGTCCAAATGTTGAGTTCGACAAAAGCGGGCGTGACGGCAAGGGCCCTTCGGTTGAAGACAAAGTTT
>DLOI01000041.1:3819-5900 GCA_002477185.1 Alphaproteobacteria bacterium UBA7488
AGCCATATCCCGAGCAAGTACAAAAGGGGTATGAGATGCGTCCGGGCTTTAAATGGCCGATACGCAATCATGATGCCAAAATTATCGGGAACGGGTTGTATTCCGTTTTCGATAATTCCAGATTGGTCAGCAATCCGTCCGTTGCCGTTACGCAGGACAGCAATGCCGTCATTTATCAAATTGACCCTGCGGCAATGACAATCCGTCAAGCATGGTCGAAACCTTTGGGCGATTATTCGGCCGTCGGCAGCGGCGTAACGTATTTGCCGAATGAAAAAGACGTTGTTGTTTTTATTTCGGAAATTATGGATAAGAATTCAAAACACACTTATGGCAAAATCCAGCGGTATGATTATAAAACAAAGGAAAAATTGTTTGAAGCGCTGTTATTGAAAAAAGGTTGGATTTACCGCGTCGACCCGTTTTCATGGCCCGAAGNNTCATGGCCCGTAAATGAATGACGGAATATTTTCACGGGTGTTTTAAAGCGATGTCCTTGACGATTTTAACAATAACACCGATAAAATTTTCACGCCACAGGCAACCCAAATCCTTATCGTCGTGGCATAACGCCATGGCATATCGGTAAGAGCCTTGCTTAATGATTTTTTGAACCGTTGTGCCGTGAGTGCCCCTCACGACAATCTTATCATTTGGGGCAGGTTTTTTATATCTATCCAAAACGACGATATCATTTTTATCCAAGCCATGCGCCTTTAAAGTATCTTCGGTCATAATGCCGTACAGCAAATAGGGTGATTTTCGTTTGGCAAAACCATCTTGAGGGGCAGGGCCCAAAAAGCCAAAATCCAACTCCAACCATTCATCGGGGCAACATTTCCTTAAAATCGGATGAGCCAATGCTTTTTGCTTTGGCGTTTTAAATAAATGTAACAGGGAGATTTCTTTATCCATATTTACTTACTAACATATAATCGTATGTTCGTAAATTATACTTTGGGCGGGATGAAGGGTAAAATCATGCTTGCTAAAAAAGCTGTCATCCTATAAAATACAAGTATTGCTATAAAACCTTGTCAACCATTTATTATTCATAGAGGATTTTTATGTATTACAGTTTATTTGAAGTTTTTTCCATCGGCATCGGGCCATCCAGTTCTCACACCGTCGGACCTATGCGTGCGGCCAACCGTTACTTAAATAATTTGGTTAAAATCGGTGCGTTAGAACGTGTTAAAAGTTTAAAGGTCACATTATACGGGTCGCTTGCTTTGACGGGTGTCGGGCATGGAACGGTTAATGCCGTTATTTACGGGTTGATGGGGTTGAATGCCGAAACGATTGATTTGTCCGTTCCTTATGTTGGGCAAGTTCGTGAAAATCACCGTTTGAATCTGGGCGGTACGCATCCAATCGTGTTTGACATGAACACCGATATTATTTTTAAAAACGAATTTTTGCCCGAACATGCCAATGCCCTTGAATTAAAAGCGTTGGATGAAAACGGGCGGATTTTGTTGGATGAAACTTATTTTTCGGTCGGCGGTGGGACGATTGCGCGCCAAGATGAAATTGCAAGGCGCGTTGAACGCGAACCGTTTGATGTGCCGTACCCGTTTGATACGTGTCGTGAACTGATGGATTTGTGTCAAAAAAATGATATGACTATCTCGCAAATCGTGATGGCCAATGAAACGGCTTTGCGACCTGAAGAAGAGGTTAAAGCCGGTATCGCCCGTATCAACGATATTATGCAAAATGCCATTGAACGTGGTATTCATACCGAAGGCATATTGCCGGGTGGTTTAAACGTTAAACGGCGTGCCGGCGAAATTTATGAACGGCTAGAACAAAAGTTCCGTTATAATGATATGGATCCGTTAATGATTATCGATTGGATTAATTTGTGGGGCTTTGCGGTGGCGGAAGAAAACGCTGCCGGCGGTCAAATTGTGACGGCGCCGACGNNNAGTTATCCCCGCGGTGATGCGTTATTATCAACGCTTTGCAACCAATAAATCGCCTTATGATGTTGAAACGGGAAATCTTGTCTTTTTAACCACAGCATCGGCCATTTGCAGCCTGTATCGCACGAACGCTTCCATTTCGGGTGCCGAAGT
>DLOI01000041.1:5975-6475 GCA_002477185.1 Alphaproteobacteria bacterium UBA7488
CGCCGAAATCGGAATGGAACATAATTTGGGATTAACGTGCGACCCGATTGCGGGATTGGTGCAAGTGCCTTGCATAGAACGCAATGCGATGGGTGCCGTCAAAGCCGTTAACGCCGCCCGTTTAGCGATGCGGGGCACTGGAGAACATTTGGTCAGCCTCGACAGCGTGATTAAAACTATGTATGAAACAGGCCAGCATTTAAACAGTATGTATAAAGAAACCTCTTTGGGCGGTTTGGCCGTTAATACGTTGACATGTTAAAAAGGTATTATAGAAAATTTTTTCTATCCTGTTTTGTCTGCGCTTATTAAAAAATAATTTATATATAAGTTCCAATGCTTTCTTGGGATATTAATAAAAATTTTTGTGGATATATTTAAGCATATTCATATGTATTTTTATATCGACAGTATTCATGTCTTAGTTGTTTATTATGTATAGCATCATTTGGCAATAAAATTTGTTTCCTTATACGCGAGTTCTCATCCGCCGAATTTGC
>DLOI01000041.1:6702-11822 GCA_002477185.1 Alphaproteobacteria bacterium UBA7488
GATCCGTAGTCAGATGCTCTATCCAATTGAGCTACGGGTGCCAAAGACAAACAATCTTATACACGTAATTTTTATAAATTGCAAGTCTTTTTTTTAAAAAAATTATTTTTTTTATTTTTCATCACGGCTAAGGTTTTTTCCTCTTCCTTGTTGTGTATGTAGCATACGGCCGCTTATTTTGTGGTTACATAGTTTGCTTGCCGTCCCAAAGTGCCGGAAAATTTTACCGTTTAGAGGATGAATGATATAATCGCCCGGTTTGAAATCGGCTTGAATATATCTGCCGATGCGAACGCCGGCAACGCTTGTTGTATCATTAGTTTCTTCGTTATTTTTATTTAACGGATAACCCAAATAATATATTTCTTCTTTTTTTATTAAATTGTAAACGCAAATTTCATGGGCCAATTCACTGGCATTTTGCGGAAGGGTCAATCTGTCAGAGGGAACAACGGCAATAACACAAATTTTATTGGTATTATCAAGTTGAAATTTAAAGTGCTCAATATTTTTTTTAACTTCTTCAGGTGTTTGATTGCCATTAAAAGTCATTGATTGGCCGATTCGATCATTTTTTAAGATTTCTACCAATGTGTAATTATGTTTAGGAAGCATCATATTATTCTCCTTTTTAAAAATTGTTTTTAATTGGGAGAAATATAAACTTGGTGTACACAAAACTTTCCTGATTTTTATATAAAATCAGATTATTGTATGCATAGGCATATACATCTACAATATAAAAACGCGTGCTGAGTTTTTATTTAAAAAAAGAATGCTTCATTTTTATATCGTGTTTATAAATCTCCATTTGTTTTTTGGTTAAAAAACATACCTATAGTTTAGGTATAAATATTATTTAAGTAAAGGCAAAATTAAAAAGAAAATATAACAGATTGTAACAATTCTTGAAGAATTGACATAACATTATGAAAAAAATATGTTTTTTAAAAAATGAATTTTTTATGGCAATTAATCGATGTCCAAATAATTTTTTAATAGTACAACGACTTGTTCAATCGTTTCTTCTTTAATTTGATTGGTATTGATTTTATGCCAAGTAATTTTGCCCGTTTTAAGGTTCAGCTGAGATTCCAACTCTTGTACTTTGCGCACATCCGATGGCGTGCGTTTGCGACGTCGTACACGTTCTTTGCGTACGGATAAGGGGGCGTCCATCCATAATCCGATAAACGGTACTTGCATGCGATGTGCCAAATCGGCAAAGGATTTTCGTTCTTCCTCATTATCAAACATAGCGTCCACAATAACACAAGATCCCGTTTTGATAGCGGTTTCGGCTTGTTGGCGCAATACGTCATACACAATTTTTTGAAAAGCCGGCGAATCGTTGGTTTTATCAAATTTTTGATGAGGAACCAATCCCGTGATTTGTTTTTTAATTACATCATCGCGCAAAATAATTCCACCCGGTGCCGGGCACATTTTTCCACTGATTTCCCGAGCGATTCGGGATTTGCCGCTGCCAGATAAACCGCCGCACGCAATAATCACGGGTTTGTAATCATCCAATAGTTTACAAGCCAATTCAAAATAATGCTGGGAGCTTTTTCTGGCTTTTTCTTTGGCATCGCCCGTTAAAACGGTGGATGTACGGGCGCAACTGGCTGCTTTAAAGGCTGCATGCATGGATTGATATAAACTCAAAAGCGGGATACCTTCGATATCATTCATATAGGCCATATAATGGTTGAACAAAATATTGCCAAGGCGGCGTAACCCTCGGGCTTCCAAATCCATTGTTAAAAAGGATAAATCGTACAGCGTGTCGATTGTATCCATTGTTTCACCATATTCCATCGGAGAAAACAACAAGAATTTTTTGTTGACATAGGCAATGTTTGACAACGATAAATCGCCATGGCATTTTTTTACACGTCCGCTTTTTTGCCGAAACTTAATCAAGCGTTTGTTTTTGACCAGTTGTCGCATTGAATTGTACGTCAATGTGTTCAGCTTTTTCATATCAAACAAATCGGGGAAATATCGTAAAGAATTTTCGATTTGCAAGATAATGTTGCGGATGACATCCACACCCCATTTGGAATAAAATGGTTTGGCTTTTGAATGCAGCTCAAATAAATATTCGGCCAAATCCATCATTTCAAAACGGTCAAAAAGGGGGCTGGGCAAGAAATTACCCAAAATATCGCCTGAAGGAATGCGTTTTTCAACCAAAACGGTATCGATTTCTTCGCCGAGTTTGCCGCCGATTTTAATTTTTCCGTTTTTTAAACGTTTGACGGGTTTTATGCCCAAGATAAGGCGAGGCGCATAAATAGCCGACCGTTTCATTTCTAAAATACAGGCCATTTTGCGTTTTTCGGGTGTTGAAAAATCAACGGTGGGTTCCAACACGGCACGCTTTAATTTATAGACCAAATCGCCCGCAAAAAACAAAATCGAAATATGCGAATGCACAACATTGACGTGTGTGGTTTTTTTCCCATACGTTTGAGGATTTGAAAGGGCATTGATGACATCGGCCTGTTCATCAAAAATCATATGTTATTTTCCTTTTTCAATAACGGTTCGGGATGGATAATAACGGCCGAATCGGGGATGACTTTGCGAATTTGACATTCTAATTCGTCGGTTATGTCATGCGCTTTTTTGAGTGTTAATTCTTGGTCAAGACGAATACAAAATTGAATGAAGATATCTTCGCCCGATTTCCTGGTTTTCAAATCATAAATTTCATGAACGTCTTTGTGACTTAACGCAATTTTTTTAATTTCATCACGAACAAAACCCGGCATTTCAGTGTCCATCAGCATGCCGACGGATTCTTTTAATATCGTATAAACAACGTGTAACAAATAAAGCCCAACCGCAATGCCGAACAATGAATCGATAAATGTCCATTTTAAATAATACGATAAAACCATTGAAACAATAACGCCGACATTCATTAAAATATCGCCTTCGTAATGCAACATGTCGGCCTTAATCGACAATGAATTGGTTTTTTTGATGACATATTTTTGAAAACGCACCAAAAAGAAAGTCGCAACAATGGCAATCCCCGTAATGGCAATTCCCAAGCCGATGTCGGTAATGAATTTGGGTTCAAATAAACGGCTGATTGATTCGCAAATGAGCAAAAAGCTTGCAATAGCAATAATAATGCCTTGTGCGGCACCGCCCAACGCTTGCGCTTTACCGTGGCCGAAGCGGTGTTCTTTATCGGCGGGTTCGGTGGCATGTTTGACGGCAATAAAATTGATAAACGATGTCATCGAATCTTGGATTGAATCCAACAATGTTGACAACATAGCCATTGAACCCGTCAACACAAATGTCATAAATTTTAAAACGATGAGCGCAATGGCCGTAAAAATTGAAGCAAACGTCGCCTTGCGCATTAATGCATTATTTTGAACTGTTTTTTTCTTCATGGGTTCTTTATAGCTTACTTTTTTTTATTTTTCCATAGATTTTTTGTAAAATAATATTATATTATTGTCATAAGTAGTAAGGAGTTCCATGAATGTCAAATTTATATGATTTACTTGAGGTCGGCAAAACGGCCAGTGCGGCGGATATTAAAAAAGCTTACCACAAAATTGCCCGGAAATTGCATCCCGATGTCAATCCGGATAAACAGGCTGCCGAAAAATTTAAAAAAGTTTCAAGTGCTTATGAAATTTTGTCTGATCCCGAAAAACGCAAACGTTATGATGCGGGGGAAATCGATGATAATGGCAATCCGACGCCGTTCGGTTTCGGCTCTTATGACGAAGGCGGCGGAGCAGGTGGTTATTCGGGGTTTGGCGGACAAGGTGGTTTTGGCGGCGGCACGCGATACCAAACTCATAACATTAACCCCGAAGATTTAGCATCTATGTTCGGTGGCGGTGGCGAGTTTAATTTTGCCGATTTGTTCGGGATGGGAGGCATGGGCTCCATGGGTGCCGGCATGGGCGGGTCGCGNNCGCCGCTCTCAAGGATTCGGTGCCGATATGGGCGGGCAAGATGTTTCATACAGCTTAAACATCCCCTTTGATTTAGCTATAACGGGGGGAGAAACGACCATCGCACTTGCCAATGGCAAAAACTTAAAAGTCAAAATCCCCGTCGGCGTGCAAGAGGATGCCACATTGCGTTTAAAAGGGCAAGGAAATCCGGGCTATTCAGGCAAACCGGGGGATGCCTTAATTACGATTAAAATTTTAAACAGCCCGACTTTTACACGCGAAGGCAACAATGTTTTAACGACGGTATCCGTACCCCTTAAGACCGCAATCTTGGGTGGAAAAATCACGGTGCCGACTCCGTCGGGGCCTATTATGATGAAAGTGCCACCCTACACCACATCAGGCAAAACGATGCGCGCCAAAGGCAAAGGTGTGCCGTCGAAGGGCGACTTATTGGTTAAAATGAATGTCGCATTGCCCGATAAGCCCGATGCGGCTTTGACAAAATTTATGGAAACATGGAACGGTTAATATTTGGATTTTTCTCTATAAAAACAATAACTTGAATTTGTTTTACGCTAAATGCCGAAAGTTAATATGAACGAAAAAACATCTTGTGTCCATTTTTTTTGATGACTAAATAAAAAAAACATGTTATACTTATAAACGGACAGGATGATGTCTGTCTGGGGTGTGGAAACCTCTTGTACAACGTCTTTAAGGCAAGACGCAAAAAGCCTTCTGGTCTTATTTTCAAGGACCGGAAGGCGGTAAAATACGCCTATTCGGCTAATATGCCGCACTATTTTGTACAATAGTTTCCAACTTCCGGTCGCCCTTCATCAAGGCGATTTTTCTTTTATAAAATGGAAGGTGAACATGAGTATTAGTGCATATGATTTGGGACACTACAAGCAGATTTTTGACCGCTTGCAATATGGTAACGTGGAAGATTCGCGCGATGATTATGTAAGTATCTACGAATTTCCTATAAATATTAGTAAGATGGATATGGCAAGCAAAGAAGAAATAAGAGCCGTTGATCGAGTTAGCGAGATGTTTTCGGAAATGATTGATAACCGCGACCTGCCTGCTAACATGAGAGAAGTAGCGGAATCTTCTTTAAAAGGATTGGCTGATAAGGGATATGTTAGCGCCCAAGAACGATATATTGAATCGTTG
>DLOI01000041.1:11870-13191 GCA_002477185.1 Alphaproteobacteria bacterium UBA7488
TATTCGCTCTCTGATGAAGGAATATTGCAAACAGATAATACTACGCGCAAGATGTCCAAATATAGACAAAATGCGTTGACGGATTGGGGTAGGGATGTCGTTGGTAGAATAAGTATAAGCTCTGACGAGGACATGAAATGGCCTTTGAAAGACGCTCAAAAATTGGCTGAAGCATATCCTGATGCGGGAAGATATGATTTAGGCTTTGAGCCGGAGGAATTGAGTGGAACGTTATACGATGTAGCAAAACGTGAGGAAATGTCCCCCGAATTAAGAGAAAGTGCACAAGCTTCTTTAAAGCAATTAGCCGACAAAGGATATCCCGAGGCCCAAGAACAATATGCCTTCTTAATGGAAAGACAGGGCAATTATGATGAAGCATATACTTATATGAATAAAGTTGCCAATAATGAACAAGTGCCTGAAAATCGTCAAGAAATAGCAGCCGCAAATGCGCAAGATATATATCTGAAAGGGTGCGAGGAGAATTTCAACCGCTTAGGCAATAAGGAGACATTAAATGAAGATTTAACGAGATGTCAAGAATTTTGCGAAAAAGTTCCTGATTTAACAAACGCTTCTGAAAGCGAGAAAGACCTTGCCGATAGTGCTGGTAGAAGCTTTTTCTATGCAATAAAAGAACGCGAAATGCCGTCAAACTTGAGGGATGAAGCAGAATCTTCAATGAGGCAATTAGCCGATAAAGGATATCTCAGTGCCCAAGTTAAATATGCTGAATTAATGGCGGAACGTGGAAACTTTGATGAAGCATATACGTATGCACAAAAAGCCGCAAAAGGAATTTCCAGAGCGGAAAATACCGACGATGTAGGTAAATCAGATGGCGACACGCTAACTAAAGTTCTTTGCAGTGTTCCGGAGTTACGAGATGAGGCAGAAGCATCTTTGAAACAATTAGCGGACAAAGGATATTTTAATGCTCAACAAGAATACGCCGAAATGATGGCGGAACGTGGAAATTTTGATAAAGCATCCATATATGCAAACAAAGCTGCCAATAATGAGAATTTCCGCAGTGATTTTCATCCAAGACAAGTTGAAGATATGCAAGATGAGATGTCTAAATATGCGCATAAAATGTATCAAAAACATCAGGGAAACCGTGAGGTGCCCAAAAAAGAAAATCCTCAAGTATTGCCGCCTAACCGTGACAATGTAAAACTCAAGCCAAGTTTCAAAGAACGTTTGGTTGACGCGGGGAGCAAGGGTGCCATCGGTATTATTAAAGCGTCCAGAGCTTTTGCACAAACCGGGTTGCAATTGGCTGATACGGTTTTGGATTCGGGCGCGGATTGCAAGT
>DLOI01000041.1:13220-17184 GCA_002477185.1 Alphaproteobacteria bacterium UBA7488
AGATGTTCCACGTCTTGTGCATAAAGGCAGGGAGGTAAAATATGCAAATTTCTCAAGAAAAAGAATATCAAATTTTGCCGACAATGGATAAGGGGTTGATTTTTGCCATCAATATGAAACCAGGGCAAATCCAAGACCCTAAAATTTTATATGATGGCGGCAATCATGCGTTGTTATGTCGGTCTGATGACGATATTGTGATTTTGGATTATTTGGAACCGCGTGCTAAAAAAATGATGCAAAATCTATCAAAGGCTCATATTTGCGAAATCGATTATGATGCACAAGACGTGGAACATCTTTATGAAGTGCATATTCATCAAGTTTTTCAACTGCCGTTTGATGTTGAATCATATATAAGTGTGACAGGATAATTTCTTCAAAGAAAAGCCCCTTTTTTAAGGGGCTTTTTGATATTTAACACAGCGGCAAAATAATCATTCAGCCGTTTTTTTATCGCCAAAACCAGGTTTGGCGTAACAATTGCAATGACAACGGCCTTTTTCTTCAATATCCTTATGGCATTGTTCGGAAATGCATGAACGATTCGGATTTTTGCCATCGCATGGACAACGTTTCCATTCTTCCATCCCAAACATGCGCAATTTTGCATTGGCGATTTTTTCCATGAATGAGGTGGGTTCATAACCGTATTGAGCGCAAATTTCATGCATTTGTTTTAAAATTTCTTCTTTCATTTTTCATATCCCTTTTAATAAACTTTTTATCCGTTTTGGTGCGGATAAATTAAATAACGAGCCCGTTAATCCATGGAAAGTTCCCGTCAAAAAATTGTTCCGACAATTAAAGGCGGATAAATGTAATACAAAATCCACAAACACCCTGCGGCCATTAATCCCGCAATAACATCGTCAAACATGACCCCGAAAGCGCCGTGGAAATTTTTGTCGCAATAGCCAACCGGACCTTTTTTGATTATATCAAATATTCTGAAAAAAGCAAAGCCAAAAATGTATGCCCATAAGTTGATAGGCAAATGCGCGACAAATAAAAATGCCAACAATTGCCCGACCGTTTCATCCACGACGACGAAACCGGGGTCTTGGTCATCAATGCTGTCTTTTAAAACGATTTGAGTGGCCTTTAATCCCAAAATAAAAATTAAAACGGCGGATACGGCTATGCCCAACGTTCCGTAAAAATAAATCATAACAAACGCTAACGGCAAAGTCGCCAAAGACCCCATGGTGCCGGGCGCTTTGGGCAATAAACCCGATTTAAACCATGTCGCGATTAAATAAGCAACCGATAAGGAATGTTTAGTTGGTTTCATCAGTATCATCCTTTACATTTTTTTCAATATTTTCATTATATTGAGATACTTTCATATCGTTTGTTAAGACAAATTCTTCATCAAAAAGCTGTTCTTCGGGTGTAACATCGGAAATGTTATTAAATGTTTTACTCAATTCGTCGGGCCAAGCATTTTGGGCATCTTCATTTGGCGAAACTATTTGAGCATATTCATCGTTTTCTTGCAATGTATTTTCATCAATGTTATTTACATCCTCCCCTTGAAATGAAACGGGGTTATTTAAAATATTTTCCACATCATCGACCGCGATAGTATCGGGCGATTCTTGTTGGGTGGACGTGTTGTTTATTTTTGATACAAAATGAGCGTCAATAAAGCTTTCCAACGGCGTTAAGTCAGTCGGACCGCCATTTTTAAACCTTAATATTTGAATGCCCATGGCTTCGTAATGTTTCGCAATATCGGCGGCATCATAAATTTCGCCGTTTGTAACAACGACTGCCGGAATAACTTGTGAATCAGGCTCTAATGCCTTTAATGCATCGGCAGCTTTTCTTATAAAAGCCGTTGGGGAAGGGATGTGCGAACTTTCGCTGTACCATTCCGATTCTTCATCGCTGACATCAATAATCCAGGTGGCATCAGGCGTATCAAGTAACGTAATTAAGATAGCTTTGTCATCAGTTGAAATGGCAAGCGGAATTTTGGCTCCATCCAAAACAACGTCTTTAAACGTATCCACACTGTATTGGTCGGCATAGGCAATTATATCTTGTATATCGGCGGCGCCGGTTGTTTTTTCCACAACCGAAACAACATGGTGGGTATTGGGTGTTGTTGCAGGAACTTCGGGCAAATCTCCGAATGCTTCTTTTTTTAACCCGCTATAAGGATTTGACGATTGTAACCGTAATTTTACGGGCGCTTGCAATTTGCTTTTGTTTGGTGCGATAATTAATTCGCGTTTAAATTGGACTTCTTTACGATGTAATAAAAAACGTGGAACTCTCCAATTAACACTATAGAAGGCTTTCCATCCGATAAGCCATACAGGCACCAGCAATATCAATGTTAATAATAATAAGATTAATTTATCGGGTTCTATGGCAAATTGTCCCGCCATAAAAGCAATGTATGTTGATTCCCAATCTTTGGTTGACAACAAGTTAAATCCCAAATCATTGCCGACATAATATAAAATGAACGAAAAATAGGCAATCGACCAAATAATACCGACAATTACAGCTTTTTTGCGGTCGATTTTTTTTCTAGCCATTATTCTCTCCTAAAACAAAAGTGGGGTATTTATGTTTATAATATATAATATTTTTGTAAAAAAGACTATAAAAAAAAGAACAATTAAAAAAATTGTTCTTTTTTAGGCGATGATATGCTTATTTCAAGCCTGTCCATATCTACAGCATACATATGCTTTTGATACAATACCCACTAAAAAGCATATTTTTATGCAGCGTTCCGTCCAAAGTTATTGCCGAGCAATTTGTTTTGTCCGCGTCCTCCGGGAGTCGGTCTGCCGCCGTTTCTGGACATATCAATCAAACGAGCATTTATGGCATTTTGCCGCATTGCATCTGCCGTATCATGCATGTTGCGAATATTATCCGCCGCGCGCTTATTTAAATCCTCAAATTCCATCGGTTTTGCATTTTTAAGCGGCCCTTTCGGCGGGGTTACATTACGCATTGTTTCTTTGTCGGGCACCTGAACGCCATCCAACACTTGACCCGTCCGACCATCAATAACGACATTTTCTTTTGTTTCATTAATGGGTCCCATCCTATAAACGTTTGGCGTATTTCCTGTGTTTTCAAGTGCTTTGGGCGCCTGGGTTTCCAATACCCTGTTCGGTGCCTTGATCGTTTCGTTGCCAAGAGATAACGGAACCTCTTTTGCCAAAACTCTTTTCGGGGCGGGTGTAATAGGCGTCGGCCCTTGCGGCGAAGGTGTATTCGGGTTGTGTTGTGGTGCCTCGGGTTCAGGACCTTGGGGACCTTTGCCAACGACCCCGACATTGCCGCCTTTTTCGCCATACGGCCCGTCTTCGTAACCATGCAACGTGTTGCGGACGCTTTCGGCGGCTAACATTAAATCTTCCCCATTAAATTCACGCCCCAGCATGTTTTCCATCGCTTTTTTAAATTCAGGGCTGGATTGGGCAAAGCGCACTTGGAATTCGCCCAGCATTGCTTTTTGTTCATTNNACCGCCGTGTTCGTTCCTTGGCAAGTTGCCATAGAATTTTTGTTGTTCAAGTGCCTTCCAAAAATCTTTTGAAGCATGAATACCGTCATGGGTACGTTTAATCGCTTCCTGAGGAGAAATGCCACTGGCTTTCATTTGATCACTGTCATAGGTTTTTTTGGACTCTTTAATGAAGGCGGCTAACTTTTTGGCTTCGGAGGCTTCCCAATCCATATAGGCGTTAATCATGTCAAGCCCGATTTCCAATGAAGCCCATAAACCGTTTTCAATTAAATCTTCCAGCGTTTTGGCATTTTTAAAGCCGTTGACGAATTGTTCCCAAGCCTTTTTGCGTTCATCGCTTTTCCAAAAAATCGTGTCGCCAAAACGGGCAGCAAACGTTTGGTCGTTGACATAAATACGGTTGTCATCATCGGCATCTTTGGCATTCACGGGTGTGGTGCCTTCTTGTGTATTGCCGGAATGC
>DLOI01000041.1:17298-17846 GCA_002477185.1 Alphaproteobacteria bacterium UBA7488
GAGCACCTACGGAATAGGAATCGGGCGTTACCGTATTCAGTTGATCATCAAACATCGCTTGTTCGGATTGATTCATGTCAAATGTAGCAGAACGCATTTGATTTTCGGCATGCCAAGCGGCAAACGGGTCGTTATAATCTACCTCCGTTTGAGTCGCTGTGCTTGTTTGACGGGGTTGATTAATGTTAGCATTAAACTGTCTCGCGTCAAATTGCCGTGCTTCCGAATAGGGTGTAATGCTTAAATTTTCATTCGTTCGAGGAGTATCGTCTTGAATTATTTGTAATCCCGTTTGCGGATTTTCTTGCGCTCGGCTATTTGTATTTTGAACATTGACATCATATGTGTCGGTTTGACCGTTCATAGCGGCCGAACCCATTGTCGTTTCGTCGCCGTGTTGTGCAGCTGGCCCTTCATAAGACGGCATACCTGTGTCTTGGCTTGCATAATTGTCAGTAGTATAGGCTGCGTCAGCGAGACAGTTTAATGCCAACATTAATCAACCCCGTCAAACAAGCACAGCGACTCAAACGGAGGTAGATTATAAC
>DLOI01000023.1:0-245 GCA_002477185.1 Alphaproteobacteria bacterium UBA7488
TTATCCAGCTGAGCATAACCCGCCATAATCCCCATATATGTGCGGTTGTGGGCATCTTTGGCAATCAAATGGTCAACGGTTCTTTTTCAAACGGCAAAACGGCTCTCAAAACCGATTTGGCCAATTCGGTTACCGGTATGCCGGTTGTGGCGCTCAGCATCATTAAGACGATTAATTCCGAGTTGCGCAACCGTTTGGGCGAATTGCGGTCAAATAATCCTCATTCCAAGGATGGTTTATGGGCG
>DLOI01000023.1:376-1736 GCA_002477185.1 Alphaproteobacteria bacterium UBA7488
TTATGCTCAGCTGGATAATCTTAAAATTACTCAAGTCAATGACCATAATGGCAAAGGCGATGGTTTTGTGCCATCTGTGGGGGCTTATTTGACTTGGGTCAATAAAAACGGATGGTATACCGATGCGGTTGTGCGCGGGTTTTTGACGCAAATGGATATCACAAACTATTCGGCGCAAGGGCAAGCCATTACCCATGATGCCGACCGTATGAAATGGTCATAACCGGCTTCAANNATGATGCCGACCGTATGGCTGTTGCGGGCAGTTTTGAACTCGGACGGCGTTCTTCGGTTTATCAAAAAGGGCGCAGTGGATTTATTTTGGAACCCAAGGCACAGATTGCTTATACCTTTATGCCATCAAAGGATGAAAAAACAAACTTAGGGCAAAAAATAAACTATGATGCAACCAATTCGTTGGTTACGCGTGGCGCCATTATGGCAGCGTACAGGCACTTGATGCGTAACGGTATGGTTTTCGAACNNCGTATGTTCAAGTCGGTGTCGCATATGAATGGCTCGGCAAAACGGATGTAGAATTTGATGACGTCAAATTTACCTCAGACGTTGGTGGTGCAACATTTGAAGGGGCCATCGGTTTGAATGCAAGGCTTTCACGCGGTTGGCATTTGTATGGCGATGTTAACCTTGAACAAGGGTCGGTTTACAAATCCTGGGGTGGCCACTTAGGCTTAAGGTATAATTTTTAACTTTACAAGAAAGTATTTTGGCGGATTTGTTATGCAAAAGACTTAATGATTGAAGTTCTATCGGTTTTATATAACCTTGTATTTGATACTCCTTTGACATATAAAACCATAGGAAAGGGCGTTTGTGATAAACGTCCTTTTTTATTGCAATTATGCTGTAAATCTTGTATGGTGCCTGTCATGATTGATATAAATGACATAACACTGCGCATTGGCGCCAAAACTTTGTTTGAACATGCCTCTGCCCACATTTCCGACGGGCAAAAGGTTGGCCTGGTCGGGGTAAACGGATGCGGCAAATCAACTTTGTTTCGCGTGTTGCAAGGCGAATTGGAAACCGAAACGGGGAATGTATCGTATCCGAATTCTTATAAAATTGCCGCGGTGGCACAAGAATTTAAAAACCTTGATTTGCCGATTTTGGATTATGTTTTGGCGCAAGACAAAGAATTAGTTGCATTGACCGAACGTTTAAAAACGGCCTCGAGTATGGAATTGCCCGAAATTCACGAACGGTTAAATGCCATTGAAGCGTCATCGGCAAGTGCTAGAGCGGCGGCCATTTTAAACGGCCTTGGTTTTAAAAATGAAGATTTAACGCGCCCGCTTCAAGAATTTTCAGGCGGTTGGCGTATGCGGTTAGCATTGGC
>DLOI01000023.1:1757-4375 GCA_002477185.1 Alphaproteobacteria bacterium UBA7488
TTTGCGCTTGTTTGGCTTTGCTGATTTGGAAACGAGTATTTGGCTGGTTGCCCATTTGCGCAAATATGGCGGAACATTAATTTTAATCAGCCATGATAAGGAAATCCTAAACACTTTATGCGATTATATCGTACATGTTGAGGGCAAAAAGCTTGTTTCTTATACCGGCAATTATGATACGTTCCAACAAACGCGCACACTTCAACGTCAATTGCTTAGCAAAGCGGCCGAAAAACAAGAAAAACATCGCCGTCATTTGCAATCGTTTGTTGACCGTTTTAGGTATAAGGCAAGCAAAGCCAAACAAGCGCAAAGCCGTTTAAAAATGATTGCAAAATTGCAAGAAATTCCCGAACCGGAACAAGATATGTCATCGCATTTTACATTCCCCAATCCGGTCGAATTGGCTCCGCCATTGATGACGTTGGATAAAGTGTCTTGCGGGTATGGGAATCATGTCGTTTTGCGTGATTTGTCTTTGCGCCTTGTTGAAAATGATCGTATCGCCTTGTTGGGCGCGAACGGTAACGGCAAATCGACTTTCGCAAAATTAATCAGCGGCAAAATCAACCCTATGGCGGGTGAAATCCACCGTTCGCCCAAATTAAAAATCGGTTATTTTGCCCAACATCAGGCGGAAGAATTACCCCTGCATCAAACGCCTACGGTTTTTATGGCATCACTCATGCCGCCTGATACCCGTGAGACAGTTGTGCGGGTACATTTGGCGCGTTTTGGTTTGGCGAAAGAAAAAGCATTAACGAAAATTGAAAATTTATCCGGCGGTGAAAAAGCGCGTTTGTTGTTCGCCGCCATGACGTATGACGCGCCGGCTTTGTTGATACTGGATGAACCGACGAACCATTTGGATATTCCGGGGCGCGATGCTTTGATTGATGCATTGAATGCGTATACGGGTTCGGTTATTTTAATCACGCACGATTTGAACTTGATACAACTTATCGCCGACGATTTATGGTTGGTTAAGGACGGGTATTGCAAAGAATTTAAAGGCGATTTGGATGATTACAGGCGGATGCTTACCGAAGATAAAAAGGCCGAAAAGAAAGATGAAAAACCAAAAAATAAGCAAGAATCCGAAAAATCTGCTGTTGTGCCCGCTAAACGCGCCAAGCCTTCATTTAATGAAATTAAGGCCATGAAAGGTCAGTTGGCGCGATTGGATAAAAAACTTGGTCAATTAAGTGAGCAAAAACAAAATTTAGAAAGTTTATTTTTAACGCCTCTATCGCCCGATAAAATCGTTCAAACGCAAAAGGATTTAACGTATCTTGCAAAAGAATTGAATGATGCCGAAAATGAATGGCTTGTTTTAAGCGAACAATTGGAAGCTTTGGGTATTAAATAAGTCGCAATCCGACACGGCTGGGGCGAATTTAAAAAAAAACAGACTTGATTTTTTTTAAGATGAACTTCATATGACATATATGATAAAAGAAATGATTATAGCGGCCGGTTGTTTTTGGGGTGTTCAAAGTGCTTTTGACGTGGTGCGGGGCGTTGTGGCGACTGAGGTCGGTTATATTGGCGGAGAGGTGGAAAATCCAACCTATGAAACGGTATGCGAAGGCAACACAGGGCATGCCGAAGCGGTTCGCATTCAATATGATACGGATAAAACATCGTATGATAAATTATTGGATGTTTTTTTCAAAATCCATAACCCGACCACTTTGAACCGTCAAGGTCCCGATGTCGGCAAACAATATCGCAGTGCTGTTTTTTATCTGGATGAAAATCAAAAACAAGCGGCCTTAAAGAAAATCGAAAAGCTCAATCATTCGGGAAAATTCCGCCGTCCGATTGTAACACAAATCATCCCGGCAGGCACTTTTTATCCCGCCGAAGCATATCATCAAAAATATTTTGAAAAACAAGGGTTGCCAAGTTGTCATATCCATCGTTCACATGAAGATTGGAAAGACACTTTGTCGCCAGAAGCTTATCATGTATTGCGTGAAAAGGGAACCGAACGTCCGGGCAGCGGCAAATATTTGCATTTTAATGAGCAGGGCGTTTATGAGTGTGCCGCCTGTGGTAATAAGATTTTTGACTCTGATGCTAAATTTGATAGTGGATGTGGGTGGCCGAGTTTCGATAAAGCTATCCCCGGCAGTGTCAAGATTCAAAAAGATTTTTCACACTTTATGATACGTGATGAAGTACTATGTGCCCGCTGTGGTTCACATTTAGGCCATGTCTTTAAAGACGGCCCGACCGAAACAGGCAACCGCTTTTGTATTAATTCGGTTGCGCTTGATTTTGAAAAAGAAGACGCGGATAAAAAGGGCGATTAGCCAAACATCTTTCAAACTTTAAACTTCAAAAAGTGTTTGACATAACCTTATATTTTATGCTTTCTTTAATTTAAGGAGGCAATTATGAACCGCATAGTTACATTAAATAATGGGAAAATATTACATTTTAAATCCCTTGAAGCCCAAAATGTTGCCGCGTTTTATGCTTATCAAGACAAATTGGGTGCACAAACAAATTTTACAATGCAGTATCCCGGGCGCCCGAAAAAGCCTGTTGAAAAAACAATAAAGCAGTTTGATGACCCTAATCAGATGAATTAAAGTTTGAAAGATGTTTGG
>DLOI01000023.1:4388-7676 GCA_002477185.1 Alphaproteobacteria bacterium UBA7488
ATTCGTCCCGACCATCCATGGGTGGCTCATGTTTGCGAATTTTGGATTGGCTTATTACAGGGGTATCACAATCAAGGTTTAGGCACTCAAATGATGCAAGTGTTGGAAGAATGGGCAAAATCCAAAAATGCCAAACGCATAGAAGGGCGTGTACGGACGGGCAATCGCCAAGGTGTGGCTCTTTATTTAAAATGCGGCTTTAAAATTGAAGGACACCATTTGCATACAGCCTTGATTGACGGCCAATGGCATGATGAATACACAATTGCCAAATTGTTGGATTAAGGTTATCTTCTTTTTTATCTATGGCATTTATCCATCTTATCCGAAGCGTCGTTTTGCATCATAAGCCAACCCCAAACCCACGCTGGATAATTTATCCGTATCTGCAATTTGTGCGTTCGGGAATTTTTTTGTGACTTGTTTTTGTATCAATTCAATTTGGGTTGACCCGCCCGTTAAAATAGTTAATTCAATTTGTTCGGGCTTAATTTGAGCCGCCGTTAAACATTCATTTAAGGTTACATCGATTTGATGGACGTCTTTCATAATTGCGTCTTCAAACATGGGTTTACAAAGTGAAACGGATGGACAATCGCTTAAAAAATCCAATTGAATTTCCAAATGGTTTTGCTGTGTCAAACTCATTTTTGCGTTTTCAACGGTATTTAACAATTTATGACCCAAGTTATTGTACAACACTTCAAGCAACCTGCGATAAATACCCGGAGAATGAGACATTGACAGGATTTCTTCAGCTTCGGCGATGTTTTTGGATGCATAGGCGCCATTAATTTTGCTCCATTCGGACAGTTCAAAATAAATGGATGATGGCACGGTTAAAAGTTTGGGGCCATATGTTGTCTTGCGCCCCAAAATCGGCATAAAAGATGAAATAGAAAAACGTTTGTCAAAATCATTTCCGCCAATCATGATACCGCTGTTTGCCAAAATGTCATTTTTTCGGTCGGTTTTGTATTTTAATTTTGGACCCAAACGGATAACGGTGAAATCCGATGTCCCGCCGCCGATGTCAATAATACACGCCAATTTTTCGGATGTCAGTTTTTCTTCATGGGCAAAAGCCGCCGCAATCGGTTCATATTGAAATTCAATATGTTTAAATCCGATGCTTTTGGCAATGGCTTCCAACTCATTTTGTGCGCGTTTGTCGCCTTCAATATCATTTGTCCGAAAATGAACGGGGCGTCCTATCACGGCATGTTCAACATTTGTTTTTGCCTGTATATCCAATTTGTTTTTTATATTGGTTAAAAACAAAGATATTATCTTATCAAACTTTAACACCTGTTTCCCGACTTGAGTATGATAACCCATTAACTCGGTGCCCAATATGCGTTTTAACGAGCGCATGTATCGACCGTCTTCGCCCATTAAATACATTTCTGCCGCAGTACGTCCGAAATAGACAGAATTCGTTTTTGTATCAAAAAATAAAGCGCTGGGAATGGTAACGTTTTCTCCCTCTAATAAAAGAAGTTTTGGGCAATTGTCGTGTACACAAACGCCGGCCGCCGAATTGGTGGTACCAAAATCAATGCCACATGAAACAGACATATTTACATTTCCTTTTTGATTGAAAAGGCTTTATAACGAATTTTGAAAACGTTGTCAATATGCTTAATTTTTTTGTTGCACTTGAAGCTGTGTGATACTTATATATAACATATATATAAACAGGGGGAATATATGCGACAAATTGAACCAAAAGATTTACGAAAAAGCGATCAAATTTTAGATGTCAGAAGTGATGAGGAACGCCGTGAAGTTTCTCTTCAGTGGCCACACTATCAAGTGCCGTTGGAAGATTTAAATCCTAAAGAATTTATGGAACATTCAAATGTGGATAAGGCTAGGCCTCTTTACATTATTTGCCGGACAGGGCACCGTGCGGCGATTGTCGCCGTGGAATTTGAAGAGGCTGGATATCCGAACGTTGTCGTGGTTAAAGGAGGCATGCAAAGGGCTATTGAACAAGGTATCCCGGTTAAGTACGGGTCATAACTTTTCGCCTCTTGATTTTTTCAGGCATTAAATGTATGATGCGGTTCTTAATATAAGGACAATTGTCAATGGCATCATCATATAAGTATATACAAATTTTACGCTTTTTTGTTCAAGTATTTTTTATGCTTGCCTTAATTGTCGGCATTCATTTAAACGCATGGAAATGGCTATTAATCCCGATTTTTATTTTCGGCGTGTTCTTTTGCGGATGGGTGTGTCCATTTGGAACGCTTCAAGAATGGTGTCAAATGGCGGCGCGCAAAGTGGGATTTAAATCATATAAACTGCCGCTACAAATTCAAAAATATGCTTTTATTTCCCGTTATTTGTTTTTGGCATTCAGCTTGCTTGGCATCACATGGGGTACACTGGATGCGCGTCGGACTTTTACAGATAATGTTTGGACAAATACCGGGCAAATCACGGCTTATCTTATCATGGGGGCCTTTATAATAGCTTCATTTTTTACGCCGCGACCGTTTTGCAATTATTTTTGTATTGGCGGGGCGCGCATGGGGTTATATTCGATTGTACGTTTCTTCGGCATAAGGCGCAATCAAAAATGTTGCATCCATTGTCACCTATGCACGAAAATATGCCCGATGAATATCCAAGTGGAAGAATTAAATTTTGTCCGTCATCCAAATTGCATTAACTGTTTTAGATGTGTCGGTGTTTGCCCCAAAAATTGCTTGGCTTATCGCAAATGCAACAGTTTGGGGCAAAAAATTGTTTCAAATCAAAACAAATGATTTATGAACGTTGTAAAGATGGAATATTTTTATTTGTCAGTGATTTTGGTAAATAAGTCGAAACGGACACCAAACGCGTTTTGCCATAGGTGCATTTCATTGTCAACGGGTCAAATACAAAATCATTTTTCTTTAACGGATAAGGTTTTCCTTTACAAATGACTTGCGGTATTCCCGTAGGGTCGCAAAGGGAGGCTTTCCCGAAATAATAACGCGGGTAATCCGATGTTGTGTCCTTTTCCAAACGCATTTCAAACGCCGTCGGTTGATATTTGTCCAATAAAAAAGAAATGACTTTGCCTTGGTGTTTTTGAATTTCAGCGGCGGAAATGTGAGCTGTTTTGGTAATTTTTTCCCCTTCAAACAAGTGAATGACAATATTGTTCGTATATGTGTTTATTTTGTTCATAACTTCTCCGATATAACAAGCTGAATGACAGTGCATCATAAGGAAAAGCGGGCAAAAAGTCAATAAAAAAATCGGTTCGCAAAACACGAACCGATTGAT
>DLOI01000023.1:7726-8041 GCA_002477185.1 Alphaproteobacteria bacterium UBA7488
TTTCTACCATCAGCGTGATAATCATTCCAAAACCGATTGCAATCAGCCAATCCAATAAGTCGGGATTATATGTTTTAAACGCGATTTGGAACCAAGGCGTGTATGAAAATAAAATTTGCAACACAATCATGCCGATTGCCCCCAAAATCATATACGGATTATTTAAAACACCGCTTTTGAAAATGGATTTATCAAATGATTTACATGAGAACATAAAGAAAATGCCCATCATCACAATTGCATTGACAACCAACGTGCGGGATTCGGCCAAATTGTCGCCTTGGGCTTCAGCGGCTTCAAACGCGGCAAAGCTTA
>DLOI01000023.1:8087-9429 GCA_002477185.1 Alphaproteobacteria bacterium UBA7488
TGGATGGTTTGCGAGGGGCTCGTTCCATAATGCCTTTTTCAATCGGTTCAAATGAGAACATTGCCCCAAGCAAAATCGTTGTGACCATGTTAATCCATAGAATTTGAACCGGCAAAATCGGTACCGTTAAGTTAAAAAAGATAGCCAACATGACGACCAATGCTTCGGCAAAACTAATCGGCAAAGTCCATAAAATGAATTTAATCAAGTTATCAAACACGCCGCGACCTTCTTCATNNCGAGCCCCTCGCAAACCATCCACGCCGATTTTGACAAAAGCCGTTTTATACCGAATCATTTCGGTTCTTCAACAGCGGCTTCAATCGTCGCAAAATTGTCATCCACCAGCACGATGGCAGCGGCATCTTTGGCTACATCCGTGCCGTTCATACCCATCGCAACGCCAATGTTGGCTTGTTTTAAGGCAGGCGCATCATTCACCCCGTCGCCCGTCATGGCCACGATATTGCCGTGTTTTTGCAACGCTTTGACAAGACGCAATTTATCTTCGGGTGTGACGCGGGCGAAAACATCCACTTGGGGGGCTAATTGATACAATTGTTCATCCGTAGCATGTGAAATTTCATCGCCGTTCATCACGACCGGATCAACATCCGTCCCTTTGCCGTGCAAGTTCATTTGTTTGGCAATGGCCTTTGCCGTTACCAAATGGTCGCCCGTAATCATCTTGACGCAAATACCGGCTCCATAACACGTTTCAATCGCTTTAATCGCTTCCGGACGCGGCGGGTCAATCATCGCTTGCAATCCCNNCCCACGAAAACTAGACCCGATTGCACATCGCCGTGGGATAAAGTTTCCCCGTCATGTTTTTTAATCGCAAACCCCAAAACGCGCAATCCTTTAGAGGCCAATATTTCCATTTTATGCAAAATTTCTTTTTTATCAATCGGTGACACATCGCCGTTTTCATCCATCATGTATGAGCAAAACGGCAAAATGGCCTCAGTGGCACCTTTGACATATATCATGCCGTCTTGATGAAAGGTTGCCATATATTGGTATTGCGCTTCAAATGGAATTTCCGCGATTTGGGGATGTTCATGAATATAAGTTTTATAATCAAATCCGCCTTTTTTCGCTGATACCAACAGCGCGATTTCGGTCGGGTCGCCGATGCCTTCGCCTTTTGACAATTTGGCGGTATTGCATAACGCCCCGACAATCAAGCATGCTTTTAATGATTTATCTGCCGTTTTCGGCGTAATGTCGCCTTTGGCATCATAACCGATACCCGATAATGTATATTCGCCGCCACTTGTGATGATTTTTTGCACTGTCATGCGGTTGGCGGTCAAAGTGCCGGTTTTGTCCGAACAAA
>DLOI01000023.1:9529-10885 GCA_002477185.1 Alphaproteobacteria bacterium UBA7488
CTTCGGGAATCGCCGCCACAGCCATCGCAACGGCGGACATAAACGTGCCAACGATTGGTAACCCTTTAATCCACCCGACGACAAACGCCAATAGCGACATAACGACAATCAACCACAATAATTTTTGGCTGAATGCTTCAATTTTTTCGGTCAGCGGTGTTTTTAAATCGTCCGCATCGCTAATCATTTTTGAAATTTTGCCGATTTCGGTGTGGTTGCCCGTTTCCACGACAACGCCTTTGGCAGTGCCGAAAGTTACCAAAGTGGAAGAATAGGCCATATTTTGACGGTCGGCCAATAATGTTTTTTCCGCTAAAATGTTGGCATTTTTTTGAGATGGGACGGATTCGCCGGTCAATGCCGATTCATCAATTTTTAAATCTGTGACTTGTATCAAACGGATATCCGCCGGCACTTTTTCGCCTGAGCGTAATAAAACGATATCGCCAGGTACGACCCCGGTTGACGAAATTTCCACCGTATCGGCATCCCTGATGACGTGAGCCTTGATATCAATCGCTCGGGTCAACTTTTCCAAATCTTTTAAAGCCTTGTCTTCTTGGAAAAAACCCATCAAGGCATTAACCAACACAACTCCGTAAATTACGGCGGCATCAATGTATTCGCCCAAAAATAACGCGATGGTTGCCGATAACAATAAAACGTAAATCAATGGTTGGTGAATTTGCAATAAAAAACGCACGAGGGCGCTTTTGCCTTTTTTCAAAGTAATGGTGTTTAACCCAAATTTTTCCAAACGTTTTTGTACATCTTCGTTCGTTAACCCTTTGAATTTATCGGTATTTAAGGATTTTAACAGATTGTCTTGAGATTGGCTGTGCCACGGGGAATTGTTCATTGATACTCCTTTAAATTATAAACCTTATTTAAGCATAACTTAATTTTGCGATTTGTAAAGGGGCAAATATATAATTAAATTATACTTTTAAAAAATGTACGTCCTGTGTCTGAGTTCATTACAAACTTATTTAAAAAATCCCCTCTAAATAAGGGGATTTTAAATTTATCAGCCTTTAATGGAGGTATGAACGGATGTATCGGGACACATAGCCACTTTGCCCGAGCGCGCCAATTCGCGAATGCCAAGCGGTTTGACAAATTCCAAAAAAGCCGAAATTTCGCTTTGGGTACCTGACATTTGTAACACGGCAGTTTTGCCGGTTATATCCAAAACGGAAGCTTTAAACAAATCTGCGATTTTTAAAATTTCCCCGCGCGTTTGGGTGTTGATATGCACCTTACATAAAACAAATTCGCGGATAAGGTTTTCGTCCTTTGTCACTTCTTGAACTTTTAAAATCGGAATCAAGCGGTTAAGTTGTTTCATAATTTGTT
>DLOI01000023.1:11016-24579 GCA_002477185.1 Alphaproteobacteria bacterium UBA7488
TAGAATGGAAATGACGTGTCGCATCTTATTCTCCTTTATCTTTCATATTTTCGGGAAGTAACATATTGCTGAGCGGTTGGCCGGCCAATACCCATGGGTAAACGGTTTCAAAAGCATCCACGCGCGCATCAATAAACACGGGACCGTTATGGTTCACAGCCTTTTCAATCGCGGGTTCGATTTCATCTTCTTTTTCAATACGGATACCAAGTGCTCCATAAGCTTCGGCCAATTTAACAAAATCGGGTCCCGATATTTCGGTTTGGGAATAATGTTTGTCATACAGTTGTTCTTGCCATTGGCGCACCATGCCCAAATAACCGTTATTGATAATTAATACCTTAACGGGAATATTGTAATTGACGCATGTAGCCAATTCTTGAATATTCATTTGAATGCTGCCGTCGCCCGCAATGACAAAAACCAATTCATTTGGTTTGGCAATTTGGGCGCCGATGGCGGCGGGGAACCCNNNNGACGTGATGAATTTGCGCGTTTGGGCGCGCCTGAACAATTGAGCCGCCCACATTTGGTGTTGACCGACCTCCGTTGTGACAATCGGATTTTTGCCGTCAATAAGTTGATACACTTTTTGGATAACGGCAATCGGGCTGAGCTTGTCTGATTTGACGCGCTTTAAAGTTTTTTTGCTTTTCCAATCGGCAATCAATTCAATCCATTCTTGGCGCGGCTTTTCATTGATTTTAAAATCGGTGTGTTTTAATTCGTTGTTCATGACTTCCAAAACATTTTTGGCATCGCCGACAATCGGAATATGAACGGGGACATTTTTGCTGATAGAGCAGGGGTCAATATCAATGTGTATGATTTTTGCATTCTTGGCAAAGTATTTTAAATTTCCTGTTACACGGTCGTTGAAACGTGTGCCAACGGCTAAAATAACGTCCGCATGGTGTACGGCATAGTTTGACCAATATGACCCGTGCATGCCGATAAGCCCTAACTTTTTATCATGGTCGCCTTCATATGCGCCAATGCCCATCAATGTGCTGACCACCGGGATGTTCATTAAATCCGCCAAATCTCTTAAATTTTCCTCTGCTTTTGAAGCAATAACGCCGCCGCCCGCGATAATAAGCGGTTTTTCGGCACCGGCCAATAATTTAAGTGCCGCCAAAATTTGTTTGTGGTGCCCTTTATAGGTTGGATTATATCCCGGCAAATCAACAGATTTGGGATATTCAAACTTTGTTTTGGCATCCAACATATCTTTGGGCATATCCACAACGACGGGACCCGGTTTGCCCGTTGTGGCAATATGGAAAGCTTCCTTAATCGTGCGTGCCAAATCCTTGACATCTTTAACCAAATAATTGTGTTTGCAACAAGACCGCGTAATGCCGACAATGTCCGCTTCTTGAAATGCGTCGTTGCCAATTAATTTGGAACCGACTTGTCCCGTGAAAACAACCAACGGATACCCGTCATAGTAAGCATTCGCGATGCCCGTGATGGCATTGCAAGCTCCGGGGCCGGATGTCACCAGCGCAACACCCGCTTTGCCCGATACGCGTGCATACCCTTCGGCGGCGTGGATGGCGGCTTGTTCATGGCGGACAAGGTAATGTTTAATTTGTTTTGTATGATATAATTCTTCATATAAACCGATGACCGAACCGCCGGGATAACCGAAAATATCGGTAACACCCTCAGCAATTAAAGATTGAATGAAAATTTGCGAACCGGTCAGTATTTCACCTTCATGAAGAGGCTGAAAACCTGCGTCATTTTTATGGGGATTTTTTGTTTTTTGTTGAGGTTGTTTTTTTAATTGACACATTGATTTACTCCATACTTTTAAGTCGCTTATCCTACATAAAATCCTATAGTGTGTCAAGCATTCATAACTTACAAATGATATAAAAAGTAAATAAATGTGGTTTTTTATCAAAAGTTGTGTATAATAACTTAAACATTGTATAACTTAAGAAATTATCTTTTTCATCCAATTTTTAAAATATGAAAAGGCATTTTAAATGACTAGGGAAGAATTCATCAAAACAGCGGCATTTTTGTTGGAAAAAATTGATAAGCGCGGCGGCTCTGCCAACGAAATTATCAGCAAATACACCGCAACGCATAAATATATCGCGGGGGATGATCGCAAAGAATTGTTGAATTTGGTTTGGGCGCTGATACGCCATAAAGCCCGTTTGGAATTTTTGTGCCCGAATGCTTCATGGGCGGATAAAACGGTTTGCTTTTTATCCGTGATGGGGGATGATTATCAAACTCAAAATTTTGATGAACTTGCAAAAGTTCAATTATCCCATGCACCCGATGCCGTTAAGTGGGAAGTGCCCGCATGGATTATCCCCCATATCCCCGAAGCCGAAAACGAATTGTCGCGGATGAAAAATAACGCTCCGATAGTGTTGCGCGCGAACGGAAATCGTGATGAAATCATGCAAGAATTACTTAATGAAGGGATTGAAGTATCAAAAACAACTAACTCAATTTATGGGTTAATTTTAAAAAATTATCAAAATTTAACTGAGACAAAATTTTATAAAAAGGGCCTCATAGAAATTCAAGATGAGGGCGCCCAAATGGTTGCTTTGGATATTGGTGTCAAGCCGCGCGAAAGTGTTTTTGATTTTTGCGCCGGTGCCGGGGGCAAGACCCTTATTTTTGCTCAGATGATGCAAAACAAAGGATTTATTCAAGCCTATGACGCTTTGCCGAAACGGTTGTTTGAATTGGTTAAACGTGCACGGCGTGCGGGCATCAGTATCGTAAAAACCGTGACGCGTTTGCCCAAGCCCGATAAAAAATTTGACCATGTGGTTGTGGATGCGCCTTGTACAGGAACGGGTACATGGCGGCGCATGCCAGATATGAAATGGAAATTGAACGAAAAGCAACTGAAAAAAACGGTTCAACTGCAAAGCGAAATTTTAAACCGTGCAGCGGATTATGTTAAACCGGGACATTTTTTATCGTATATCACTTGTTCATTAACCGTTGATGAAAACGAAGCGCAAGTTGAAAGCTTTTTAAGTTCACATCCGCGTTATAAAAAAGTATTTGAAAAACGTTATTCGCCATATGGGACGGGTACTGACGGTTTTTATTTGTGTATGATGCAAAGACGTTGACATGGTTTTTAAAGTGTTGCATCTTTTAAGATAAACACGGTGTTGGGGAACATTTTTTTATTTTACCTGATTTTAGCGCATTGGCGACAGCGAGCTAAAAAATTCATCAATTTCGATGGCTTTTGAATGGCTTTGGCGCGATAAGCTTTTGGCGAAACAGCGGGTAAATATTTATAGTAGGTATCGTTCGAATCTTTATGGATTTCAAAACCGCGTATATTATATTGAGATAAATAAAACCGTTTTTGCCATGCAATATAATCTCTAGGTTTCGGTTCCGTCAAATCCCCGTTTGCATCTAATGGATGGTCCGGGACAGTACAACACGTTTTAACTTTTTTACGGTCCAGCAAAAATAATTCATCAGCTTTAGATAACACATTACAGGCCGTGTCGTCAACACCCATCCAGTAATCGAATATGCGTACATGTTCTTGGGTCAAATCGGCAATCATATCGGACAGCCCCATCCCTTTTTGTGTTGTATAGAGCGTCATTGAATGGTGTTTTAAATAAAGATGTTGATTTTTATCATAGGTACCACAAGCCATCACATATGCGTCTATCCCTTTTTGACGCAATAAATAGGCGCCCATAAAAGCTGTCTCGACACAAGTAAACATGCGCGATTTTTGAATGTGTGTTAATTTTGTTTGATAATCAATTGAATCATGAATTAATTTTACCATATTGTCTTGATTGTCAAGCCATAACAACAAACCTTTTGCCACCACTGCTTTTTGTGCAGGCGTTAACCCGAAGTGATTGCCAAATTCATAATAATGTCGCAACAGGGATGGTGAAATCATTGATTCCCATGGTAGTAGGGCGCTCATTTTGTGCATAATTTCTGCCCCGATACTGTTTGGTACAACGTTTTGATTTTCGGGCAACAGTTGTTTAATCACAGGATAAATATCATGTGAGATGATTTCTTGTATAGGGCGCTTATCATTTGATGTCTGTGTCATAATAAAGAGTATAAATCAAATTTTCTTTATTGTAAAGGAAAAAATTGACAGAATTTAAGATTGTGATTTTTTTTATAAAAACGGATGATGTTTATTTAAATTGATATTGAACGAAATGGAATTTTTGAAAAGTTTATATTTCATAGTTAAATGCCTGTTGCCAAATGAATTTTCGGGACAAAAGTGTTTCCATCGGTATATTTTTTAAAAAGTAATCTAACGCATAATGCGTCGCGCGGTGCCCGATGATTAAAACTTTACCATTGGGATATTTTTGTTTTAAGTCTTCTAAAAAGGATTTCATACGGGCATTCGTTTGTATATAACTTTCCCCGTTTGCAAATGGTGTATGCAACCTGTTTATTTTTTCGGGCTCAACGATTGAATTGGGATAACACGTCAAATCCCCATAATCGCATTCGCGCAAACGTTTGTCGGTTAAAATGGGAATCTGACGTTCCTTAAAGGCAATCGTTGCTGTATCAATCGCGCGACTTAAATCTGAAGTAAAAATAACATCATAGTGTTCGTTTTTTTGCCGTTCGCCCAATTCCATTGCTTGTTGTTTTCCTAAATCTGACAATTTGACATCATTCCAACCCGAGGCGAGTTTGGCTTCATTGTCAAGGGTTGTTGAATGAGTTACAAAAGTTATTTTTAAGGGCATAAATTATTCTTTCATTTTTAGTTAATCAAAAATAACCTGCCAATTGGGATTGTGGGCGGCTTCAAAACACATTTTTAATTGATTGAGAGATGTTTTTTCCTCGGCGATGGGCGAGGGTAATTCGCCAATCCCAAAAAAACCGATTCCTTGGGTTTCAATATTATCTTTAAATTCCCCGCCCAATAGTTCGCATAAAACAAAAACTTTGCAAATACCGAATGCAAGCGGCGGCATTTGTTGTACTTTTCTGTCATTTAAAGCAATAAGGCGGACAGGTTTAACATCCAAGCCCGCTTCTTCTTTTGTTTCTTTTATCGTATTGGCGCGAATGGAAGAATTGACATCTATCCAACCGCCCGGTAATGTCCAACGTCCGTCATGCTCTTGAACCATTAACAACTTATTATCCTTAAAAACAACTGCACGAGTATCCATTTTGGGCGTTTGATAACCGCTTTCACAACAAAATAAGTCTTTTATTTTTTTGAATTCTAAATCGCTTATCTGGGCTATCATTTCGGCAGAAATATCACGGATACGATTAAATCGTTCTATGTCAAATTTGTCCTTTGAATAAGCCAACCCATTTTGCGCCAATGCTTGCAGTTCAATAGCCCAATCAATTAATTTATCCATTCCACACTCCTTTTTATAAATATTTTATGATAGATTTAAAGAAATTACAAGCACGATTGGCTTGTGTTGAAGGATAGGTGTGTAAAAATATTTAAGGTATAAAATGGTGCTTTTTTGTTGACGGAATTTGAAACTCGATGGATAATGATGCCTACAGTTTGAAATTAAAACCGTTAAAAGCACATATGACAGAAGACATTTTTGGAAAATTAGCGCATTCTAAATTCCGCAGCCGTTTTCATTTAAACGCAAATGACAAGGCGTATGTGACGCAAAAAGGCTTGGATGTTATTTGTGCTCATGCCGCTGATTTCATTGCAAAACGTTTAGCGCCGGCTGTTATCCCCAATGATGGCAAACAAACGCCGATGCACGGTCATCCCGTTTTTATTGCCCAGCATGCTTGTGCCTGTTGTTGTCGTGGATGTTTAAACAAATGGCATCATATCGAAACGGGTCGCGCCTTGACTGATGCCGAGCAAGCTTATATCGTTGATATTTTAATGGCTTGGATACAAAAAGAAATGAAAACACAATATTAATTTTCTTTTTTGGGGGCATCAGTCATTATAAAAATTTTTGTATAACACTCTATAAAACTTGAAATCTTCAAAAAAGCGTTCCATACTTGCATAAAGATATATAAAGGGAGATTCATATGGGCAATTTTTGGTTTGCATTTTCACTGACTTTACTGGCAGGCCTAGCGACCGGTATTGGGTCAGTCCTTGCTTTTTTTACGCGTAAATTCGATACGCGTTTTTTGGCAGTTGCTTTGGGTTTTTCGGCAGGCGTCATGATTTTTATTTCTTTCACAGACTTGTTGCCGTTGGCTATTACAACTTTAATGCCCGTCTATAGTAAAAAGGGCGAGTTGATGGTTTTTGCTGTTTTTTTCTTGGCTGTTATATTAACAGCTCTGATTGATATGGTCATACCCAATAGCGAAAATCCTCATGAATTGCTTAAAGATAAAGAAGAAATGCAGGAAATCAAAGAAGTACGCCATCAGCCTAAAAAACTACTAAGATTGGGACTGTTTACCGCTGTTGCTTTAGCATTACATAATTTGCCCGAAGGGCTAGCCACATTTGTGAGTGCAATGCAGGCACCATCACTTGCTTATCCGATTGCACTTGCTATTGCTATTCATAATATCCCGGAAGGTATTGCGGTTTCCGTTCCGATTTATTTTGCAACGGGAAGTCGTAAAAAAGCTTTTGCATATTCATTTCTATCGGGGCTTGCCGAACCGATAGGAGCCTTAATCGGATACGCTTTATTAATGCCGTTTTTGAGGGGTGAGTTGTTTGTTTTGGTTTTCCCGTTTGTTGCTGGAATAATGGTTTATATTTCATTTGATGAATTGTTGCCGGCGGCCAGAGAATATGGGCGTCATCACTTAACGATTATCGGTCTTTTTATCGGGATGTTAATTATGGCTCTCAGTTTGGTGTTGTTATAGGTATATGGATGCCTTATAATATGGAGTAATGTATGGACAAACAAATTATAGAAGTTAATCATGATAATTTTTCATTATTTCTGTATAGAAATTTTTTAATTGTCGAAAATACTGAAACACATAACAAAAGTCAGCTTGATTTGGATACTATATTATCTTTAGTTATATCGGCCAACGATGTGATTTTATCGAAAAATGTTATTAATGCTATTTGTGAAAAGGGCGCGAATATTATTTTGTGCGATAAGAATTATTTGCCGAGTTCAATCATAACATGTTGTAATGCTCATTGGCTTATAGCACCAAGAATGAAAAATCAAATTGCTTGTTCGAAACCTTTGCAAAAAAAATTATGGCAAAATATTGTTCAAAATAAAATAATTAATCAAGCTAAAATATTAAAGTACTATTTTCCTGATCATCCAGCTGTTTCAAGATTACAGCAATTAGCTAAAAAAACTTTAAGTGATGATGCTGGTAATACTGAAGGGCAAGCAGCTAGTGTTTATTTTAAAGCTCTTTTTGGTCCTGAATTTGTACGAAATAGAATGCAAAAAGGTGTAAATGCATTACTTAATTACACTTATATCGTTTTGAGAGCTATGGTGGCGCGTGCTGTAGTTGGGAACGGTTTACTGACATGTTTAGGGATAAAACACTGTATGATAACAAATCCCATGCCTTTAGTAGATGATGTGATCGAACCATTTCGTCCAATTGCAGATAGGATTATCTTTGATGTCATCCAAAAGCAAAGTAATAAAGAAAGTATTATTTTAAGCCCTGAGATTAAAAGGGAATTAACATCTATTATAAGTTTTCCGGTGACCACTGAAAAGGGAAAAATTTCTCTATGCGATGCCATTTATAGTTTTGTCGGCAGTTTGGTCAAAAGCTATGAAGATAAAACTGTTGAATTGAAGTATCCTCAATTTTAGGTGAAATTTCGAAAATTAAAAAGATTTATACGAAGTTGTCTTTTTTTGAATATTGATCGTTTAATTAATCTCTGATATAGTACGAAAATCCCGAACTTTTAGAGGCTAACAGTTATAGTTGACCGTCTAATTAATCTCTGATATAGTAACAACGTATTCCGTTTTCGCACAGCTACTGTTATAGTTGACCGTCTAATTAATCTCTGATATAGTATATGTGCCCCGTGCAATATCCCCAACAGTGTTATAGTTGACCGTCTAATTAATCTCTGATATAGTTAAAAAGTTTTGCAAAGTAGTCATTACTTGGTTATAGTTGACCGTCTAATTAATCTCTGATATAGTTAGTGTTGTTGTGGTGATTATTTCGAATATGTTATAGTTGACCGTCTAATTAATCTCTGATATAGTGCAATTAAAGACTGTATGATGGCAATACCAGTTATAGTTGACCGTCTAATTAATCTCTGATATAGTTAAATTGGGATTTAATACTTTTATGATTTGGTTATAGTTGACCGTCTAATTAATCTCTGATATAGTTAGGGATATGGACGGGAAGTTTACAGATAAGTTATAGTTGACCGTCTAATTAATCTCTGATATAGTATATAATACAAAAGGCCTTGAAAATAAAAACTTTTTAAGACCTTTTTGTATTTGAAATTATTAAAATCTCTAGCTAAAATAGAATTAATTGACCATTTTTTTCGCGTATTTTTTCTTCATTTTCTTCATGATTTTTGCCCAAAAAATTGTCTGTCATCAAATATTGCTTATCCGTTACATATAAAAAAGTAACCAATCCATTTGGTGGAATAACGTTTTTTAACTTTTTAACGGCATTTTTGGCGACATCCAAACTTTTACAAGGTTTGATGTAAACCGAAAATTGTTTCATCATAAAACCTTGATCCAATAAGGTGTTGCGAAAGCGGGTTGCCCCACGCATTTCTATTTTTGTACGCACCGGTAAATCAAACATACATAAAATCCACATCATGGACCATCCGGTTAGGTTTTTAAGGCGTTGTCTTCGTGCCACTAGATAATACCTTGTGTTTCTTTTTTATTTTTCCAAATGGTGTCAATTCAATTTTACGGGTTTTATTTTTCGTGTAAAATGAAAGCCCTTTGTCTAAACTATTCACAAACATATATTTTAAATTTTTATCTGTGGGCGATGTCATGCGTGCATCTGCGGCATAATCAATTGTCAACCGCCCATCACTAAACTTTTTGACTCTTGCTATACAACGGTCTTTATCTGTATATGATTTCCATTCATTTGGCGTATCCAGCTCAAATAAATCCCCCTGTTGTACGGACCAGATAATTTTACCGCCATTTTGTTTCCAATGTGGGGCAAAATCTTTTTGATTAACGTCAAAACGTCTAATAACCTCCCACCCGGTTTTACCATCCTTTATATAAAAATCGACACGATGATTATTGCCGCTTTCATACGCAACGCCATGTTTGGGAATATTAATAAGGGAAGAATTATTTTCATAACATTTAAATTTATCCCCTTTCCATACTTTATCTTCTTGCAACATACGTAACGCTTTGGCCAATATGCGTGTCTCAGTCAATCTTAATTCTTTCTTACCTTCAGCCAAGAATTGTTCATTTTCTTTTATTAACTCTTCTTCGGCCGGTTTTAAATAAACTTTCATATCTTGAACTAATTTTTCCTGTTTAATTTTATCCTCAAGAATTTGAGGATGCCATTCGGGTTTTATTTTGTCGGAAACTAAGAGTTTGTTTAATTCATCAATTGATTTAATCGTTTGCAAAATATTTCTGACATAGACTGTAATTTGGTATGCATTATCTTCAGAGTTTGTACAGAGTATAACGCGTCCGGTTTCTTTATGAAATTGGCCGTTTTTATTATGCTCGGGTTTATGTGAAACATTGATATTCTTTAAAACGGTAAGGACTTTTCTTCTAAAATCTCCCACAGATTGAATATTTTGTAGCGGTAAGGGATATTCAATTTTCATCATATCCGTTTCATGAGCCATTTTCTGTATCAAACTTCTGTTCACACAACCAACCGTTATGGCATCTAGTGCATGGTGTCGATGATCAATGCGAGGTTTTTTATGCCAAAGAGGATTTTTCTTTTTATCAAAGAAGCGCCAGTTGCCATCTATGTCAGGTTTTTGAATTCCTTCAATTATTTCGCCGGTTTTTTGTTCGACAAAGTAAGGGGTTGTTTCGATAAATTTAGGAATATCCAACCCTAAAAGTTCATATTCCAAGCCGTCTAAATACCACTTTTGGCGTAATTTAGCCGTTTGGGCTCCTTTGACAGGTAAAATTCTGATAAGAGAATCTTCATCAATACAACAATCCACTATAGCCCTTAAATATCGGGCAGCCAGTTTAGACATATATCGTGTATCAGTTAAATAACGATTGGTTTCATTATCATCGCCGCTTTCTTCAAATTGTTCTTTGGCACCGGCTTCAAATCTCCAAGCTTCTTTTTTTAATCTATTACGGGCGTGTTTCAAAATTTCTCTTAATTCTTCAGGTGTTTTTCTTTCAACAAAGTAATCATAAGCAAAACTGTCTTTTTTGGCCTTGTTATCCAATTCATTTACTAAGGCTAAATTGTTAAAAGTATCTGTTCCTCCCTTACTTTTGGGAATAATATGATCAATTTCAAAACCTTGGAATTTTCTATCTATTTTTTGTGTAGGATTATAAGCATCCATCCACCCTTGATTTTTTGCCAATTTGTATTTTAAAATATTCTTGTTGTTTATATATAATTGATGTTTAGTCAGATATTTTTTGGCCTCATCATTTAGTTTTTCATTTTGTCTTTGATTAACTTCTAATTCTTTTTTCTTTTTTACGGACATACCGACATCACGGCCAAGCTCAATATTGATTTCATAGGGCTTTCCATAAATGCGAATGATATCATTTACAACTTGGCGTAATTGATTTAGCATCATATGCACACCCGGATTGGCAATTTTGCCGTATTTTATTTCCTCTATATTTAAACTTTTATTGTTTTCTACCATCAATGGTGGCAGAGGTTGTGTTTCCGTTTGTAAAATTTCTCCATAATAGGGCAGCTGATTATGTTTTCCTTGATTTTCACGAGCAATTTCTTCTGCTGCTTTAAAACGAATATCATTCAAAGCTAATTTGTCAGTTGCTTCACGATGTGAAATGACGTCTGTTTTTAATATTTCTAAAATCTTCTTTGTGGCGGTTTTTCCAAGATTACATCTGTATTTTGGCAATTTGTGTAGCAATGCACTTATTTGTTTTTCATCGTTGATTTTAAGTTTTATTTTAAGTTGTTCAATGAGTTGGTCTTCGTTGAACAACCTTCCTTGTGTATCAGCGGGGTTGACAGGGTTTGCCATAAATTCAATAACGTCTTCGAATTCGTTATCAGACAAAGCTTGTAAGGCACGAAGATCAGCAAATTCGGATTTTGCATATAAATATGCAGCAATATTTTTGTCTTCATATAGTGATAATTTTTGCTGAGGATTTAAATTAAGTACTTTTTTGATGCTTTGTTTTCCAGCATTTTTCCCTTTTAACAAGAGCTCATTGATTATTTTATCTCGTTCTTCTAAAGTTAATTTACGGCTTTTTAAATCACTCAAAATACGGATATTGTTTGTTTCTTCATAAATTCGGCGCAGCTCATTTAAAGGATGTGCCTTCAACAGACGGTCTTCCTCACGTACATAAATACATTTTCCTGTAGCATAGGGAGCAGCAGGACGTTCATAGAATAAGATATTATATATTTCTTGCTTTAATCCCTCTTTATTCATTTGAGAAAAATAGAGAGCCTGTTTATTCCAAAATCGATTAAATTCGTCTTTAACAAGATAACGAGGGATGGCGTAATCAACAATATGTTTTTTGATAGCATACTCTTTACGGCGAATAATACGTAAATTTTTTCTTTCTTGTGACCCCTTCTCAGCTTCATAACTTTCCAAAATTTTTTTGTAAAAAAATTCACCTAATGTTTGACAACCACTTTTTTGTAAATTTTGGTACATAAGATCATAAGAGTCTGTTTTGTTAGACATTTTATCGCCTTCATCCAATATCTCATCTTGGAGTTCATTTTTGACTGCAATATATCCGGCTCCACGATGTTTCGCCATATGTAAGATTGCGCGCCCAATATAATTTGGATTAGATAACATTTCATGAAGGCCATCATGTCTGATTTTATAAGGAGATTTTGCCTTTAATTTATCTGTTCCTTGAGGTGTCTCATTTACCCATAAATTATTTTCAAATAATTTGCGAGCCAATAATTCAAGACGCTTTTTTGTCCTTATGAAATTTTTGCGGGCAGTCCTTTTTAAACGCCTTGTTTCGGCTCCTTCAGATACCTTAAAAATTCTGACGCCCGCATCTTTTATATCGATTGCCTGATTATCATTGCCAAGTAAAATAACCGCCGACCCGATTGAGCTAACTCCTAAGTCTAATCCAAGCCTGTATTTCATAAGTTTCTCCCTTCTTATTTACAACATACCTAAGTATTGTATCAAAATTCATTTGACAATTCAAATATTTTATCGTTTACTATATAGGTAATGTGTATGACAATAATTTTTTTCAGAGATTAATTAGACGGTCGACACATATATAATAAGACTGAAAATGTCGTAAGATTGAGGGGGAGATTTATTTCCCCCATTATTTTTTTGATTAAATAATCAATTTTTTAAGATAATTTGAATTATTGCTTCATAAGCGTATATTGGGATACAGCATCCGATAATAGAAAAAAGAGCACCATAAGAAGTTACAAAAAACGCCCACCAAATAGGTGGGCATCTATTTATTGGTCGGAATAGCGGGATTCGAACCCACGACCTTTCGCCCCCCAGACGAACGCGCTACCAGGCTGCGCTATATTCCGAATTCGATATTCTTATATGTCAAAAAAAATAAAAAAGCAAGCATTTTTCTTAGTGTTTTTGAAAAAAAACAAGCAATATACGTCGAATATAGGCACTTAATCGTTTTTTTAATTTATGCATCCGAATGTAAAATCAATAATTTTGTCAAGTGCGCAAAAAAAGACTTGCAAATTTTTAAAAAAATATGTATAAACAATCACCTTGTACTAAAGGGTGCAAGATAAGGATTAATTCACCCCTGGAGGATTTTTCCTTTAAAATTAACTAAATTTTATAGAGAGATTAAAAATGAAAGCAATTCAATTAAATGCTACAAAGCGTGAAAAAGCTGGTAAGGGGGCCTCTAGAGCAATTCGCCGTACAGGCGACGTTCCGGCCGTTATTTATGGGGAAAAACAAGCTCCCGTAATGATTTCTTTGCCAGAAAAAGTTATCGTTGCCCAAATGGCTCAACCCGGAATTTGGACGCGTCAATTTGATATTAACGTTGATGGTCAAAGACACCACGTTTTGTGCCAAGATATTCAAAAACACCCGATTTCAAACAGACCGGTTCATGCGGACTTTTTGCGTATTTCGAAAAATGCCGTGTTGACATTGGATGTTCCCGTACATTATCAAAATGAAGAAATTGCACCCGGTATCAAAATGGGTGGTGTGTTGAACATTGTTCACAGAACGATTGAAGTTAAATGTAAAGCCGATAATATGCCGGAAGCTTTGGTTGTTGATTTGACAAATGCCGAAATGGGCGATTCGATTATGGCATCTGCTATCCAATTGCCATCCGGTGTTGAATTGACGGAAGACGAAGATTTCACAATTGCTACAAT
>DLOI01000079.1:0-2267 GCA_002477185.1 Alphaproteobacteria bacterium UBA7488
CGGGATAATATTTTCGGCGCGCCCCGCCGTATATTTGTTTGCAAAATCGTAAAATCCCTCTTTGGAAATAATTTCAACGATGCCCAGCGGCCCGTCATCGCGCACGGCAACCGACAATTCGCGTCCCGGGATGTACGTTTCCATCAAAACCTTATTTCGATAAGGCCACCTGGATAACAATTCCTTTTCTTCCTTTTGATTGCGGATAATATAAACGCCGACCATGCTGTGCACAAGGCTTTGGGGTGTCGCGGCGTTACGCGCAGCGATTTTCGGTATGACGAATCGCAAAAGGATGGCGAGCGGTGTTTGTTTTTGGAGCTTAACACCAATCCCGGCATGACGCCGATGTCGTTGGTGCCCGAAATTGCCGCACATCAAAATATTTCGTATCAAGAGTTGGTTATTTGGTTGGTTGAAAGAGCGGCATGCGACAAGTAAAGACAAAGAAAAAAGGGGTATCTTTAAAATTTAAAATTATTGTCGGGACAATTGTTTTGATGATGGTGGCGTTGGCCATGTTTTTGGCGTCTCCGGTCGGGCAAAAAACACTCCAAAAAGCCGATGCGTTGTGGCAAGATATTTGTGGGCGGTCGGATTTGCAATTGCAACATGTGTTGATTATGGGGCATTCGATGACAACGAAAAACGAAGTCATGAATGTTTTGAATTTGCGCCAAGGCATGCCGATTACGGATGTGGATTTGGCCGACGTGCGTTCGCGCGTGATGGGGTTGCCTTGGGTGCAAGAAGCGGTTGTCGAACGGTATTTGCCGGATACGATTTATATTAAATTGGCCGAAAAAACGCCGATAGCCGTTTGGCAAAACAAAAAGAAATATTTTCCGTTGGATGAACAAGGGCGCATTATCGCCGACAATACCAAAAAATTGTCGAACTTGATTTTGGTTGTCGGGACGGATGCAAGGGCAAAAACGCCGGAATTGATTAAGTTGCTTGACCAATTCCCGACATTGCAACCGGCAGTCAAATCGGCAGTCCGTGTCGGCGAGCGGCGTTGGAATTTAATCTTTCATTCTGCCGAAGACGGGTTGGTGGTTTATTTACCCGAAACACACCCCGAAACGGCGTTAAAGCGTCTTGAAAAATTACAAGGGGCCGATAATATTTTGGATAAGGATTTAAAGGTTATTGATTTAAGGTTGGAAGGTCGTTTGATTGTGCGTACGCGTGATGTAGACAGTTCAAAAGGAAAGGGGAAAAGGTAATGCTTCATTTTTCCTCAAAACGAAAATCGTATATGACTTTGTTGGATGTCGGCACGTCAAAAGTGTGTTGTTTGGTCGTGCGGATGAATGCCGATCAAAAACCCGAAGTGGTCGGATATGGTTATGCGCCGTCCAAAGGCATTAAAAATGGCGCTATTGTCGATTTGGACAAAGCAACCGATTGTATTTCAAATGTATTGGAACAAGCCGAAAAGGCGGCCGAACGCCCGATTGACAAAGTAATAGTCAACATTTCGTCATCATCGTTGAAATCTTTGCAATTCTACGAGGAAACAGAAATTTCCGACGGGCGGCAAATCAGTGCATCGGATGTTAAAAAGTTGGTTGATACGGCGGTCGCATCCCATATTCCCAGCGGCGATGAAGTGTTGCATTCTTTCCCTTTAAGCTATGTTGTCAATGATGAACAAGGTGTTGAACCGCGCGGCATGTACGGCAGCAGATTAGGTGTCCATATGCATATGATTTTGTTGGATGAAAGCCAATCGCGCAACTTAGTCGCCGTTTTGGACAGGTGCCATGTCGGCATTGAAATGAAGGTTGCAACGCCTTATGCATCGGCTTTGGCCGTGTTATCGGACGAAGAAAAGGAAATCGGCGCGACCGTTTTGGACATCGGTGCGGGAACAACAAATTTTGCGACGTTTTTGGGCGGCTGTTTGGTCAATTTGGGATTGGTGCCGACCGGCGGCAATGCGATTACGCGCGATATTGCCCAAGGCCTCAGTTGTTCATTGGGAACGGCCGAGCGGCTTAAAAATTTAAACGGCGCCGCCTTTTTATCGCCGCGCGATAATTTGGAAAGGTTGATTGTGCCGGTTTTGGGGGACGAAGAAGGGGGAAACATTCAAATTCCGCGGTCGGATTTAATTTCGATTATCATTCCGCGGGTTGAAGACATTTTGGAAAAAACAAATCTTTTGTTGGATGAAAAGCCTCAGTTTTTAATTGCGATGCGCCGTGTGGTTTTAGCGGGCGGAGGCAGCATGCTGCAAGGCATTAAGGAAAAAGCCGCGG
>DLOI01000079.1:2275-2727 GCA_002477185.1 Alphaproteobacteria bacterium UBA7488
GAAAGCCCGGCGTTTTAAAAGGATTGCCGACACAATTTGACGCCTATACTTTTTCCACCTGTATCGGTTTGTTAAAATATGCTATGATACGTCAAAAGAATATTATTTTAAATTCGTCCGCCGGGCTTGACACCCCGAAAGTGACAAAAAACAGTTTCATAAGAAAGGTAGGTAAATGGTTAGTTCAGAATTTCTAAATAAAGACAGTTCGTTGTCCATCGGTTTGGCAACTCCGCCGCCGGAAGTTTTATTGACGCCCAATATCGGTGTCATCGGGGTCGGCGGTGCGGGCGGCAATGCCGTTAATAACATGATTACGACGGATTTGGCGGGCGTGTCATTTTTTGCGGCCAATACCGATGCGCAAGCTTTGTCCAAATCGTTGGCCACTGACCGAATCCAATTGGGCGTGTCTTTGACGCAAGGGGTCCACGACTTTTTGCAATTCTTCA
>DLOI01000102.1:0-217 GCA_002477185.1 Alphaproteobacteria bacterium UBA7488
ATCCTCTATATCTAAAAATTAATTACGCCGTTAAAGCAATGGGCTAATCCGTTTTTTTTGTGTTTATCAAAAAACGCAAATGGCGTTAAGTTTTTTAAAACCCCTTCTTATATTCACAAAGGGGTTTTAAATTATTTGGTTATAATAACCGTGCTGTTATGCGGCTTGTCAAAAATTAATCATGGAAAAACCTTTTAAAACCGCCATCGGCACCGGT
>DLOI01000102.1:225-4086 GCA_002477185.1 Alphaproteobacteria bacterium UBA7488
CAATTTTTGTTTTTCAAGTTGGCGGCATTAACCTCGGCACGAGTCGGATAATAAGTTTCCTGAGGCGTTTCACGTACGGGCGTTTCAACGGTAAGTATCGTTTTTTGCGGCGGATTGTCTTTAGAAGCATATCTTTTAAAATCAAACATGCGTTCCAAACAGGTGCGCGAAGTATCAAATTCGCCGGTTGTTCCGTCAACCAATTTTCCCGTTTTAAAATCGAATAAAATATCTTGCGGGCGCAATGCGCCTTCAAAATCGCCGAGTCGGCTTTTAAAGTGAACGGCGCCGTCCGCATCTTTTTGCGTCATCAGCCCTGCATATAAAACGGGAAAGTTTTTTTGTTCTTCTTCGGTTGCGTTTTGCGGATAAAAAGAAATGCTGTGCGCCGAATCGTGTTCCAAAGTTTGTCCCATCAACATATAAAATGATTGGTGATTCATCACTTCTTCGGATGGAATTTTTAAATCCGGCGTGATAAGTGACCGCAGGATGATGTCTTGCGCCCCGGATTTTTTGTCGGCGTATGCGTATTCCATCTTTCCAAGATAAGCGGGGATATTTAGATAGGCTGTCTGGCTCATATTCAATCCTTTCATAATTATAATGAATCAAGTATTTACAGTATATCATACATTTTGCCCGCCGCCAAGAATAAAAAAATTTGAAAAATAAGTTGAATTGAACAATATTTTTATTTATACTGATTGTGTAATAGGCATATTGTCTATTATTTCATATTATATTATAACCTCAACATCGCAATTAAAAAGGAGATAAAAATGAATTCTGTTCCCCCGAAAGGGTATGCGCGTTCTGCGCAAAATGGCAACCTTCAAATGCACAACAATTTTCAGCTGTTAAAATCCGGTATCGGCGCGCGGATTGTCATTATTTGTTTTTTAATTATGATGTTGACGATTCCGCTTGGGATGGTTGACGGCGTTATCGAATCGCGTGTCGGTATGTTTAACGGTGCGGTCAATGAAATAGCCAAAGATTGGGGCGGTTCCCAAAAAATTATCGCCCCCGTTTTGATTGTCCCGACCGCCCGGACGGGGCAGCCGACTTATTACAGCTTGCCGGGGCTTGTTGAAAAGGATTTGCGTGAAACTACATCCGAATCGGTTATGATTTTGCCCGAAAATTTGCATATTGCCGCCAATATTCGCCCCGAAATGCGCCATCGCGGCATTTTTGATGTGCTGGTGCATACGACAGACATCAAAATAACCGGCAGTTTTTCCAAACCGGATTTGTCGTTTTTAAAACCCGGCACGCGTTTGTTGTGGGACAAAGCGGTTTTAAGCATTGGTGTTGACCCGTCGTTGATACGCGGCAATCCGCAAATGGTGTTTGATTCACGCGAATTGAAATTGTTACCCGGCTCTATGTTAAATGGGATTGAGGGCATTTCGGCGGCCGTTTGTGTGTCTGATGGGGATTTAAATAAATCGTTTGATTTAAGCTTTCGTTTCAACGGCAGCAATTCGATTTCTTTGGCGCCGTTGGGGCAAAAAAATGTGTTTGAAGTTTCTTCGTCTTGGCCGCACCCGATTTTTACGGGTACTTTCCGCCCCGATGAACCTCAAATATCAAACGACGGGTTTAAGGCCGTTTGGAATATTCCCTATATCGCGCGCGATTATCCGCAAGCTTCTTATGTAAATTCGCATGCGCATTTATTGCAAAATAAATTGGCGGCCGTTCAATTGTACGAAGACATGCCCGTTCATAAGCAAGTCGAACGGTTGTCGAAATATGGCATTATGTTTATTATGTTGACATTTGTGATGATGTTCTTATTTGAGTTATCCTTAAAACGCCAAATGCATTTTATCCAATACGGCGTCATCGGTTTGGCGATTTCGTTATTCTTTTTGACGGTCTTGTCCGTTTCGGAATACTTGCCGTTCGGAGTTTCGTACGCGCTTGCATCCGCAACCGTTTTGGCCATGATTGCGTTATATGTTTACAGTGCGCTGTCCAGCCGCTCTGCCGCGATTATCAGTGCCGTTTTAATGGCTTTGTTGTATGGCGTTTTATATATGATGTTATCCGAAGCGCAATATGCTTTGTTAAGCGGCACGATTATCTTGTTGGTTACGATGGCCGCGATTATGTGGGCGACAAGAAACTTAAACCAAATGGCAGCGCCCGAAGAATCCACTTCGGCGGTACTAAGCACGTTGGCGCCGAAGCCAAAAAAAGCCCGCAAAGATAAATAACACGGGCAGTGTGTCAATCGGGAAGATTTTAAGGGTGCTACGCAATTTGAGGCCATCTGTGAAAACGCCATGCGTTTTAGTGCTATAGCATTGCAAGCTTCATCCCAAATCTTCCTTTTTGTTCGCACCGGCGGCCAATGTTATTGCTTATTTCGGGGAAACGTGGCGGTTATTTTTAAGTGCGGACAAACTTGTTTTTTCGTGTCTGTAAATCGGGCTTTTTTATATAAAAAATAAGCCCGATTGCTTTATCTGGCGTTATATAGGGTGATTACATCCGACTTGATTGACGCGTTGTTGTTTTGTGAATCTATGCCCAATGATTTTATATGGCACATATATCGGTTGTTATGTTTGACGCATCATAATTTGAATATATCATTAATTATATATGGTGCACTTATCCGTTAGTGTATTTTGCACATCAGAATTTGATTGTGTCGTGGGCGAAGCATGTATTTATCTGAACAAATGAAAAGGGATTTGCAATTGTCAAATGTGCAGATAAAGCGGCGGCCTTATTTAAGTTTTTTATACAAAACATGAGGGAATATTTATGTACTGGTTGGCTTTAGAGGGTTTTATCCGAAACCTTATGGGCAATACGTGTACGCTGCTTGTTTCTTGGATATTCTTATGCAAAGTCTTACGGACGCGTCAATGCGACACGGAAAACCAAAACTCTTTTTTTTCACTGCGCAAAATCAAAATTACTTTTTATATGCCGCGCAGAACCAATATATCTTTAAACAAATCATAATCTTTCGGGTGAGAAACCAAATAGGTATCTTTGACTTTTAATTGCGTGTCATACAACAGTGTATCAAAAGGCGCGTATAAGGTACCGTTTGTCAAGCTGCGCACCTCAATGCCCAAACGGTCGAAAATCACGTAAGCGCCCGCTATATCCCACAGGCAAAAGTTAAACATGGCCGCTCTGGCATTTAAAGTTGCGATATAGGCATAATGGACAACGGACGAATAAAAGCCCATTGCGACCAGTTGCGAATCGGGCCATTTGTCATTCATCGTGACGATTTTCGGAGAAATAAAGAAAACGGGGCTGGCGCACGGGGCATCGCCCGGCGGTATCAATTTTGTTTTTATTTGCCGGTCGGTAAAGGGAAAAGCCACTTGATAGGCGTCTTTATCATCCGCATNNAAACCAATAAATTTAATGCCGGCGCATATAAAAAGCCGACCGACGGTTTGCCGTTTTGATAAACGCCGACCGAGATGCCGTAAAGGGCCATTTGGTTGGCATATGTCAATGTGCCGTCAATCGGGTCGATGATGAAAACGTATTCGGCGTTGTTTATTTTTTCGAACGGTTTATGGCCCAAAGCCGAAACAGATTCTTCATCGACAATCAGGGGGTTTAATTCGGCGAATTGCGATTCGACAAAGGAGCTGAATTGGCGGCTGATTTCTAAATCTGCTTTTGTCACGACGGTGCGCACTTCGGCACAATTTTTTAAATAATTCGTTTGTGCTTGCAATTTATATTGATAATTCATCGCTCTTTGCCCGGCATCGCGTGCGAATTCCAACAAACGTTCCATGATGTTTTGAGGGGTCATTCTTTAATCTCCTTATGTGCCGATTGTATGATTAGATAGGCGTTAGCAGCCAT
>DLOI01000102.1:4172-11816 GCA_002477185.1 Alphaproteobacteria bacterium UBA7488
CATGGCGTTGATTTTTTTAGCGGCTTTGTAAAATAAAATTTGCGCCCCGACAAACACGAACAGGCTGTAGATAAAGACAAAAACCCATTGCGCACCGGTGTGGTTTATTGAAAAGGCGGACAGCGATTGAGGGGCACCGAAAATTTGAAACAGTGGCAACGCCAACATAAATGGAACGCTTTGGTAAATATTTGTAAAAAAAGTAATGGATGTCGGTTTCAAATGTTGTTTAACGTAGTATCGGCTGCTGATGACAATCCACAAGGATAACGAAATGCCGCCCAATAAGGCCAGCACGAAACCCCATACAGAAAAGGAAAACTCTTTCCATGGCGCCAACAAAAAGACCAATCCGGTAAAGGTAATCACAATCAAAACGGCATCTTTATGGGTAAAGCGCGTACCTAAAATGATACTGATAAGGGTTGTCCACAACGGTTGCGAATACAGCAAAAATACGGTCATCGAAACGGACAAGCCCAAAAAAATCGGCGTAAATTGCCCGATTTGACATACCACGATGGCTAGGAAGTAAAGCAGGCTGATACCCAGTGGGACGCCGTAAAATTTTTTAAATTCGGGACGGACAAATATCGCCAACGCCAAAACGACAATCAAGTTCGGGATGATTAAAATTTCAATCAGGGAAAAACCGTTCAGGCTCATTATTTTGGCGCCAAAAACCGTAAATCCGTACAACAAAGCGGAACAAATAAGCGCAACATATGACGGCAAAATTTTTGAAACCATGTTCAACCTTTAAAACAAATCAGAGAATATTATTTTGCCCTTAATTGAAAATTATTTCAAACTTTTTATTTCGGCGCGGCCGTACGCGGCATGTGCGAAATGCGGGCGGCTTGGGTTTGACCGGCTCGACCTTTGCGGTTTGAATGGATGATAAAATAAGCGTTGGCGCACAAAATCAAAGCACCTCCGAACAATTCGTTCCATGTCAGGCGCGTATCCAAAAACACGGCATCCAACACGGCCGCCGTGACGGGTTCCAATAACAACACCAAGCCCAAAACCAGTGGCCTGATTTTTTTTGCGGCTTTGTAAAACAAAAAGTCGGCGCCGATGAAAACCATTAACGTATAGGCAATGACAAACAGCCAAACAATCCAGCTTTGGTCCAAATTAAATCCCATAATATTTTCGTTATCGCCGAACAACAACCGAAAAACGGGAATCATCAAAATAAACGGTATGGATTGGTATAAGTTTGTAAAAAACGTAACCGTGATGGGTTTTAAATTTTTTGAATAATAAGCATTATTTAAAATAATCCAAGCCGACATCGCAATCCCGCCCAACAAGGCCAAAATAAATCCGGCTGCCGAAAAATGGATGGCATGCCACGGCGCAATCAATAAGATTAATCCCACGAATGTCAGCAAAATTAAAATCGTGTCTTCATAGCTGAATTTAGCGCCTTTGTATAAAATATAAAGGGTTGTCCACAACGGTTGCGTGTAAATTAAAAACACGGTTAAAGATACGGACAATCCTAAAAATAACGGGATGAATTGTCCTATTTGAATCATGACGACCGCAATAAAATAGGCTATGCCGATAAGTATCGGCGCTTTGAAAAAGGCGGTATATTGAGGGCGTGTGGTCAAAAGCAAAACAAACATGCCGATTAAATTTGGGATAATCAAAACTTCAATCATTGAAAAGCCGTATTTGTTCATCATTTTTCCGCCGAATACCAACAGCCCGAACAAAAGGCCCGAAGCAATTAACGCCAAATAATACGGCACGATTTTCGAATTCATTTTTTCCCCCTGTTGAATAAAAATCCGTAAATCCATCTACGGATAACAAAATTCCCTTTAATCAAATAAGCAATCAAAACACCCTTGTCAAATTTGATGGCGTGTAAAATCTGATGGCTGCACACAAATTTTAATTTTTTTGTGGGCTCAATCCCCTTTTGTCATCCGCACGGATACCCTATATAGGATTAAAGCGATAATCAAAAGTACCGGAGAAGTTTATGAAGAAAGTATTAATACCTTGTTTAGCTTTTATATTATGTTGGTTCGTTATAACGGCTGTGCCGGCTCAAACCAAAGAGATGCCGCAGCCCAAAGCGGCAATTGCCACCAACAGCCAAAGCTCTGACAAAAATGTTAAAGACAAACCTTTGGGTGTACCTTCAATTGATGCCGTCATGACGGATACGCCCGATTATGCCAAAATCAATAAAGCATTGGCGGCGGCACAAAAAACGTTGAATGATGCCAAAACAACGCGCGTGCAAATGAATGCATATGTACGCTCTTTGGCGGCATTGCAAGATTATGTTATCAAATCCAAAGCTGCGGCGCAAGACAGCTTGAACGGCGTTCAAACGCGCCTGGACGCTTTGGGGGCTGCGCCGGCAGACGGGTCGGCACCGGCCGATATTGCCGCCAAGCGCAAAGAATTTAAAGCTAAAGCCGATGCATTGAAATCTAAAATGGCCGATGCCGATTTAATTTTAACGAATATTGACGAGCTGAATAAAATCATTTTAAACCGCCGCANNTGGCAATCAAGAATTGTTGAATAACATTTTGGTCAAGCAAAGTTCGATATTCGAACCGAAAGAGTTTTTTAAATCTATGGCCGGATTTGCGGGATTTTTGTATGACATTGTCAAATCGCCCGTTGCTTGGTATACCCAAATGTCGCCCGATGGGCAACAAAGCGTGCGCGAGCATTTGGCTTATGCCGTTTTGGCTGTAGTATTGTCTTTGGTGTTGGCCGTGTTTTTAAGCTTTCTGATTAAGCGCAAGTTCGGTTACCGTTTGGTGGATGATACGCCCAGCTATGGCAAACGGGCGATAACCGCCGCTGCCGAATTGATTGCAACGGGGTTAATTCCCGCGGCGATGATTGGCGCTTTTTTGATTTGGTTTAAAAACAACGAAATTATGAATAACGGCAATTTCGGCATTTTCATCACGTATATTTGTTATTATTTATTGGGCATATTTTTGCTCAGAGCCATTATCAAAGTTGTTTTTACGCCGAATAATCCGAAATGGCGTTTAATTGAAGTGTGCGACGCGTGGGCGAAATCGCTTTATAAAGCCTTATTGTTTTCAATTATTGCCATCAGCATTTTTTCTTTTTTCTCTCGGGTGGCCATTCAAACGCGCTATAATGCGGACGTTATCTATGCGTTGAAATTATTGGCAGGTGCCGTTAAGGCCGTTTGTATCGTCATCATTGCGCGTACGGCTTTATATGATAACAAAAGCTTGTCGGATGAAGATTTGCAAAACGAAGCAAACTTTACGTCAATGAGTTTTTCATCAAAGGCCAGCATTGGGTTGTCCTTTGCGGCTGTTATTGCTTTTGTGCCGTCGTTGTTCGGCTATATTGTTTTGTCCGAATTTATATTGGACCGCATTATCGCTTCGTTCATTTTAATTGGCGCGCTTTATATTATTAACCGCCTGATTCGCGTTATATTCCACGCGATTTTATTGTTAAAGTTTTGGCGCCGTACGTTGCGCATTTCGCCCAAAACGTTGGTCAAAACCGAATTTTGGTTTACGTTCTTTTTAAACCCCTTGATGATTGTGTTTGCCGCCATCTTGTTATTGGGATTATGGGGCGTGTCGGTCGATATCTTATTAAATAACACGAAACGGTTTTTAACCGGCTTTAATATCGGCGGCGTGCATGTGTCGATTACTTCAATCATTATGGGCGTTGTTGCCTTTTTCGTTTCGATGATGGTTTTTAAAATGATTCGCAACAGCCTTAAAACGGGCGCTTTAAGCAAAATCGACATGGATGACGGCGTGCGCAGTTCGCTGGGGTCGGGCATCGGCTTTTTGGGCATTATCGTTTCATTTTTATTCGGTATTGCCGTTATGGGCGGGTCGCTCAGCAGCATTGCCATCGTCGCGGGGGCGTTGTCGTTCGGTATCGGTTTGGGTATGCAACAAATTGTCAGCAACTTTGTGTCGGGCATTATATTATTGTTCGAACGCCCGTTGAAAGTTGGCGATTTGGTTAATATTGCGGGGCAGGAAGGTATCGTCAGGCAAATCAATATTCGCACGACCGAATTGGAAACGGCGACTAAATCCGCCGTTATTATCCCGAATGCAACTGTTTTGGGCGGTACGTTGATAAATTTGACGCATAACAGCCGGACGACCAAAATAACCATTCCCGTCAGCATTACGCCGGATAATGATTTTCAAAAAGTACAAACGGTTTTAATCGGCATAGCCAAGGAAAACAAACGCATTTTATCGACACCGGCGCCGTATGTTGCGATTAACAACGTCTCGAGCGGCGGGATAGATTTAGAGTGGGGATGTTACACGTCGGATATTGGCAAGCGCATGCATATCATGAATGATTTAAGGGGTGCGATGTTGGACGCTTTTGTCAAAGAAGGGATTAAGCTGAAATAAAAAACGGTTTTTGATGCCCGGGCATATTTTATCGGGCAATCCCGTTTTGGGGGCATTGCGAATTTTTTAAAGGTCATCGCCAAAGTTTGAACAAGAGCGATTCATCTTGTTTCGGTAATGGGTATGATTTTAAACATTTAGCAAAGTCACTACATACCGGGGAAAAAATCAACCTTTTTGATTTTTATATCGGCACCACTGTCCACGATTTGAACCTTGAAATCCGGGAAATGGTCGACAATTTGCCATTCGCCGCATTTGCAAGGGAAATTGTTTACGTATTTGACGCTGATATCCGGGAAATGGTTAACAATTTGGACTTTAAAATCGGGAAAATGTTCCACAATTTGAACTTTGCCATACAATTTTTTGCCATTGAACGAACAGTCGGGCGCAATATTGCCGGCGCACACTGCCGTTGCAGTTGACAACAAAAGCAAGATGGATAGTATTTTCATGATGATACCCTCCTTCTTTTATAAGCGTACGCGTGTTTTTTTATTTTTTCAAGGATTTATTTTTATGGAATCCAATTTGGAAGCATCTTTGGCGGCGTCTTGTTCGATTTTTTGTTCATCGGCCAAGATTTTTTCGTGGTAGTGTGTCACGACGCCGTGTAACGCGTGCCAAAACCCTTTTTCATAAGCTATGATTGTCCCCCATATCGCCATAAGTGATACGATAATGGTCATGATGTCTTCTAAAACATCCAACCATTCTTTGACTTCTTTTTTCATTTTTCCCCCCTGCTTAATAAATAGATGAAAATCGGGGCAATGAAATACGTTCTTTCGTATAAGATTTAAAAAATGACCGTTCATATGATTGTATGTTAAAGAGCCCATAAAAATATGTGCATTTTTAACCGTATGATTTTATTGGCTTTTTTGATTTTTAACAGATATATTTTTTTTGAAATAATAAGATATCCTTTTGATTTTTAAAGTGTTTTTCAATTATGGATTAACGGGCTATAGATTTTTTTTCGAAAAATGTACGGTTGTATGTTGAACCCCAATGAGGCAACGGGTGCGATATAACATACGCCTTTAGGATTAATACGAACGGCCTAACACTTTTTGATATGTAAACTTTGTGCTGTATTTTTATTTGCCCCGTTTGTTTTTATATGAAATTTAGTTTTAAAATTAAGGCGTATTTTATAAGGACTTAGATATTGATTAACATGTTCTTTAAACAGTTCATCGAAGGCGCGAACATTAAACTGGGTACCAACTTTAGTTATTCTTTGTGTAATTAAAGTTGAAACCGGGCGTGTTAGCTTGCCTGTTTCCATGCTCACTTGGCAGTGTGACCCCACTTCCAAGACAACGAATGGCAGGACTTCGCTGGGGCAGGGGATTCGGTGTACATCAAATCCTCTGCTTTATTTTTTTACGAATTTAAAAAGGTATGCCGGCTCCACTTTTTATACAAGTTAACAAAGAGATTGCTATTGCTCTTTTGAACGTGTTCGCAAAGCATTTGTGTGACAAAGTTAATTAACGATGTGCAGCGGTCAGTGTTTTATTTTGTTTTTGCAAGCGTTTGTGCAATCGCAATTGCCAATTGTTGCACCATATCGCTTTGGGTAGAAACCAATTCTTCATATGTATCGCCGACCGGTTCGCTTAACGTGAATTTTTTCCTTGCCAGCGTTTTGCCGTTCGCATCCGTAATGGTGTACCACGCCTCTAACGTCACTTTATCGCCAAGCGTTGCCGTCAATACTGAAATATCAACGACAACCGAACGGTCGAATTTTTCCAATGCATAATTTTTATTGCGTATTTGGGCATTTGGCAAAACGGCGGACATATCGCCGGTCAATTTGCGTTGAATGATGATTGAAAGCGGTTCGGCCCAACGGTGGCGTTCGGAAATGGATACGTCAATTTCGTTTTTGCCAATGACAACCATTTGAGGCCTATCCAGCATATAGGGGATTTTGACTTGCTCCACGCCGATATTGGCCGAAACGGTTTGTGAAACGACGGGCGCGTTTGTTTTATCCATCGTACGCATCGTGTAAAACTGGGAAGACGGGCTGGTTCCGACGCAAGCCGTTACTAAACATAAAATGCCAAGAATAACTAATTTTTTCATCTAATAAACTCCTCTTTTCCCTTTAATGAAGGCTTCGGGGTGCCGCTGTAAATATTCCATAAATATGCGGATGGCTTTGGCCGCCTCACTGATATCAAATAATGTTTTATTTAAATTTGACAATGTCCCCGATGAATCTTTTGATCCCACCATAACGATTTTATTAAGGTTTTTGGCAATGCTTGCGATTTCAGGCATAATGTCGGGCAATTGTTTGTCAATCGTGCCCAAAATGCTGTTAAGCCTGTCCAATGTTTCTCGAATAGGCAATTTTTGCATATTTTTTGACAGTTCGCCGATGGGTGACAAAACGGTTGGAATTTCTAAAACGTGTTGGCGTTGGCTGCGCAATTTAATCGGCGTATCGGGCAACATTTCAAGTTCAATCATTAATTGCCCCGTTAGATAATTTTGCGTAATCAAACGGGCGCGCAACCCTTTTTTAATCAATTCGTCCAACAACATTTTGTCTTCATAAAAAGTCCGTTTGCCGTATGGGTTGACTTTGTTTTCGCCCAATTTGACATAAACGGGAATTTTAAATTCCATATTTTCGGGATTGGTAATCAAATCGATTTTGGCTACCTTGCCGATTTCAACGCCTTTAAATACGACGGGCGACCCGACCGACAAGCCTTTGACCGATTCGTCAAAATACATCACGACCATGTTTTCTTTCGGCGGAAATAATTCCTTGCGCACATAACCGGCAATTAACAGCGCGAATATAACCACGCCGATGATGACGAATAAGCCGATAAGTTTTTTATTGGGTTCTTTACGCATTTTATTTTGCTCCCCTTGTTAAAAATTTATAAATAGTTTCATTTGGCGGATTTTTAAGCAAGTCTTTGGGAGATCCGTACCCCGAAATGCTTTTGCTTGCCGGATCCAAAAAAATGGCATTGTTGCCGATGGCGAAAATGGAACTGAGCTCATGCGTGACGACAACGATGGTTGTGCCCAAGCTTTGGTTAATATCCAAAATCAAATCGTCCAATGCCCGCGAGCTGATTGGGTCTAACCCTGCCGACGGTTCGTCAAAATAAACGATTTCGGGGTCAAGCGCCAAAGCCCGTGCCAATCCCGCCCGTTTTTTCATGCCGCCGCT
>DLOI01000102.1:11822-15413 GCA_002477185.1 Alphaproteobacteria bacterium UBA7488
CTTCAAACCCCGCCAATCCGACCAACGATAATTTAAGCGATACCAATTCGCTAATCGTTTGCGGTGAAAACGAAGAATATTGTTGCAACGGCAATGCGATGTTTTCGGCCAACGTCATCGAGCTGAACAAGGCGCCGCTTTGATATAAAATGCCGCATTTTTGCATGATTAAATCACGTTCGTTTTGTTCGGCTTTCGTAAAATCGATGCCGTCGATAAAAACTTGGCCCGTTTTGGGCGGCATCAGCCCCGTTAAGACACGTAACAGCGAGCTTTTACCGCTGCCCGACCCGCCCATAATGATAAACACATCGCCTTTTTTTACCTCAAAATTAACATCTTTAAGCAAGATGTAATTGTCATAGCCAACCGTTAAATCGACGGCTTTTATTTGAATGTTGCCAACTTGTGCCCGATATTCTTTCGATGCTCCTTGAACGATCGAGGACATATTTTTATGCGTGGGAATTTGTGCCGTTGTTTTGTTCGCTTGGTGTGTTTGTTGTGTCATTTTAAATCCCCAACTGCATAAATATCCACGTGATGATACCGGTTGCGACAATCATCCATACAATTGATGAAACAACCGCCTCAGTCGTGGCCTTGCCCACGCTGTCGGCATCACGGCCCGAATTGACGCCGTAATAGCATCCGCACAACGCAATGATAATCCCGAAAATAAAGCCGTGAAAAATCCCGACCCAAAAATGGCGCAAATTTAACGCTTCATTTGTGTATTTCCAATATTCTTGAAGCGGGATATCCAACATAATGGTGCCGACGGCCATACCGCCGATAATGCCCATTGCATCGGCCAACAATGTTAAAATCGGCATCGTAATAACTAAGGCCAGCACACGCGGCAAAACCAAAAAATCCGTCGTTGGAATACCCATCGTTTTTAGGGCGTCGATTTCTTCGTTGACTTGCATCGTGCCGATGGCCGCTGCATAAGACGCACCGGTGNNCCATGATAATGCCGCACATAATCGCGCCCATAATGCGCGTCATGCCGATGGCAACCAAACTGGCGACAAAAACCTGAGCTCCAAACAATTTAAGCTGAATGGCGCCCACGAACGCTAAAATCAAACCGACCATAAAGCTGATGAGCGATACGATTAAAACGGCTTTCGGCCCGCAATCTTGCAACGCAAATAAAAAATCCACCCACCGCATGACGGCGCGCCTTGTTATCAAGCGTCCCAATGAGGTCAATGTTTTTTGAATAAAGCCATACCCTTTCGCGCAGGCCGTTTCCACCGTGATAGCCCATGTGCCGATTTTGGTTAGTATATCCAGGTGCGGGCTTTGGGTTTTCGGCGGTTTAATATTCGGCGCAAACGACAATTTAATCAAGCGCGCCAATCCGCCCGGCAATTTGGACGTATCTGTTTTTAAATGTAATTTTTCACTTTCGCGGATTAAATCGATTAAAAAAATGACCAATGTCGAATCCCATTTTTTTAAATCGGTTCCATCAATTTCAAACGTTTGGACAGAGGCTTTTTTTAGGGCTTCGAAAAGGGTGCGTTTATCGTTTGCATCATCAAAATCCACATAATCCCCTTTAAGGGATAAGATAAATTTTTTATCATGAACGGCATAATCCGGATGCATGTGTGTTGAACCTTTTTTTGTTGGTTTTTGATAAAACGACGTGTATGTTTCTTGGACTAATGTATGCATTTACCACTCATAAGTCAACAAAAAACGCATCCAAATTAAAATGGATACGTTTTTAGTTAAAAGGTATTTTTTATTAAAAATATTATTTCGCCCTTAAGTACAACGAAATGTCATAAGCGCCGTACAACACAAGTGCCGCGCCCATAAAGGCCGTAATCGTCAAGACGCCGACAACCGGGTAGAATAAAATCATGAACCCGAAAATGATGCCGATAAGGCCTGCGGTTAATGTCCATCCCCATGTCGAATCGCCCATGTCGCGGTATTCAAAAGCCGTAACGATTTGCAAAATGCCGACAAACAAAACCCACATCGCGAAAATAATCGGCAAAGTGGTTGCGGTTACGCTTAGGTTTAAAACGAACAGTAACCCGATGATAATGTCAACTATCGCGATGGCTAACAACAAATGCGATTTAGCGTATCTGTAAAACGCGATATAGCCGATGCCCATCGCAATAAAGGCAATGCCCAAGTAAAGAGCCAGCGCCATCAAAGCCGTGACCGGATTAAATAAAACATAAACGCCCAAAAAAGCCATAATCAAGCCGACAATCAACAGCCAGATATTTGATTGGTGTTTTTTTACCATTTCTTCCTCCTTATAAAATAAAAGTATATCATCTATATGGTAGGTCTTATTTGTCCGCATTGCAACCGTTTATCGGCAATCGGGATTTTGGCCTTCATTTTTCGAAACCAAGATTGTCCGTGGCGGGCAAAAAAGACGTTTTGAAAAGCGGGGAAAATTTTTTAAAACGCGGCAATGTCAAAGGGCAAAAGTTTTACATTAATTTAATCACATAGAAACTGCCGATTAACAAAACCAAGAATAAAACGGACAGCCAGCCCAAGTTTTTTTCAATATAATCTTTCATCGGTTTGCCCCATTTGTAAAGCAGCCAAGCAATGAAAAAGAATCGCATGCCGCGTGCCAAAATGCTGGCGATTGTAAAAGTGGCAAAATCCAAATGCGTGACGCCGCTGGCAATCGTGATGATTTTATACGGGAAGGGTGTCAAACCCGCGCCGAACACAATCCAAGCGCCCCATTCATGATAATAATCCACAAATGTTTCGAATTGCGCTTTGGCATCATAAAAATTAAGCAGCCAAATGCCCACGGTATCATATAAAAACCAACCGATGAAATACCCGAACCACCCGCCGATAACACTGGCAACCGTCGTGTAGAGGGCCAATTTAAAGGCTTCATTGCGCCGCGCCAAAATAAGCGGTATTAACAACAAGTCCGGTGGGATAGGGAAAAAGGAACTTTCGATAAACGATACGCTGACCAAAGCCGGTACGGCGAACGGGCCGCCTACCATACGCATGCACCACTCATAAATGGATTTCATCATCTTATTCCAAAGTTTTATCATTTTTTTTGACTTTCTTTCGTTTCGTCTCTATACTATCAAAGTATGGACATTCATTTAAAATTATTATGTTTATAACTTTTTTGTGAGGACAAAGCAATGAAAAAAATACTCTTTGTAATTATAGCAGCCATCGGTTTGGCAGCATGCGGCATCGGTAATACGAACACAACGTATACACGTTCCGAAATCGGGGCGCAAGGCAGTGTTCAATATGGGACTATTATGAGCATGCAAGTTGTCCAAGTGGCCGGCAAGGAAGGCATCGGTACATTGGGTGGCGCTATTGCCGGCGGCGCGGCCGGTTCAATGATTGNNATACGGCGGTGAATATTATCGGCGGTGTCGGCGGGGCACTATTGGGCGGCCTTGTCGGGGGTGCGGCTGAAGGGGCGATAACAAAAGATACGGCGATGGAATTTATTGTCCGTAAAGACAACGGGCAAACGGTGGTTGTGGTTCAATCGAACGAGTTGGGCTTGCGTCCCGGCGACCGTGTTATGTTGATGAATGTAGATGG
>DLOI01000116.1 GCA_002477185.1 Alphaproteobacteria bacterium UBA7488
CAGGATCGTTATCATCTACGATAAGTATATTTGCCATACTAAATCCTCCACGTACCCTCAATATTTTTCAATTTTCAAAACGCAAATCTTCCACAACTTCGCGCGGTGCATTTTGCCCGATACCGCTAGAAATTTCAACGGCTAACGGCGGCGCATAACGGAACCGTTCAATCCACTTGTCTACTTGTTTAAACAAAATTTGGTTGATATTGCCTTGATTTTGTTTTTCCTGTGTCAATTTTTCGGCAAACATTGGTTTTAAAACAAGACATTCGGAATTAGAACCAAAAACAAAAAACAATTCGGGCGACAATAACGGCTTCGTCGTAATGGATACCTTATCGGTAATTTTAAAGCGCCGTATCTCCGCTTCAATCGCATACAAGCTGCTGATCATATAATCGGCTTTGCCTTCCAATAACATCGTATAGGCTTTGCGCGCACCCGAAACCTGTTCGATTTGAACGTCCTTGGGCAACCCTTGATATATCAACGAATAAAGCCCTTCTTCTTGGCGGATAAGACCTTTTAACCCTTTTAAATCTTCGTACGAATTAACAGGACGTTCGTTGCCCTTTAAAAATACCACAACAACGGGATTGGAAAAATATCCCGGGAATAAAACGCTCGTGCCAACGCCCAATACGCGCTTGTCATAATAAGCGCCGAGCAATACGTCAATTTGACCGGTTTTTAAAGCATTCACGGCTTCGTAATAAGATTTAAACCCGACGCCTTCGACCTTTAAATTCATTTCGTTCGCCATTTTTAAAAACAACTGGTAACCGAATCCATCATTTACATAGCGGTCTTGGTTTAAGGTATTGCCCGAAATAATATCCATCCATCCAAACGGCGGATTAGTCACAAATCCGGCAACTCTGATTGGCTTTCTGTCGCCGCATTCATAAACGGTTTTGCGGTCATAGTTTTTTTGTTTGATAACATCTTCTTCTGCATAACGGACCGTCGGGCGTTCCNNCCACCGCCAAAATCGGCAAAGCCCACACGAACCCCGTCAACATTAAACATACGATTATTTTCGCCTTCATTTTTTCCCCTTTTATTTTTCCCGCACACGTTCGGCCGGAAACAACATATAAAATGAAGTACCGCTGCCTTCTTCGCTTTCCAACCAAACGCGCCCTTGATGCATTTCAACCAATTTTTTAATTAGCCCCAGCCCCAATCCGCTGCCGGTATGTTCGCGCGTCATGACGTTTTCAACCTGGGTAAACGGTTGGAACAAATTATCGATTTTATCGGTCGGGATACCAATACCATCATCTTTGACCAATATAATCATTTCATGCGCCGGCGTCAAACTGACTTCAATGTCAATATGCCCATTTTCATGCGTAAACTTAATTGCATTTGATAAAACGTTTAACAAGGCTTGTTTCAACGCACGCGTATCAACGTTCAATTTCCAAGTTGCCTCTTGTGGTTTAACCCGGATAAAACGTTTATCGCCACCCGGGTACTTCGATATAATTGACACAATATCGTCAATAATCGGCAAAACGGGTGCAACTTCTTCGGACAAATTATATTTGCCCGCTTCGGCTTTCGATATATCAAGCACGTCATTAATCAACGACAACAAATGTTTCCCGCTGGATGAAATATAACCGATGTATTGTTTGTACTGTTTGTTTTCAATCGGTCCGAATGTTTCGCTTTCCATCGCTTCGGAAAACCCTAAAATGGCATTCAGCGGCGTGCGCAGTTCATGGCTGATATTCGCCAAAAATTCGGTTTTTGATTTATTGGCTTTTTCGGCTGCATCCCTTGCCATAACTAAATCGCTGACCATCGCATTAACATCGTCGGCTTGTTTTTGCAAAGCTTTTTTATTGCTTTGCAATTCATGGATTTTATTGCGCAAACGGTCCTCATATTGGCGAATTGCTTCTCGCGCACGACGGCGCATCCGAATATTGGCCAAGTTTTTGCAAATTTCGGTGTTCAGCTGTAAAATACGAAAAATCAAACTGTCCGAAAAGGCGCCGACTTCATATCCGTATAAACTGACAACCCCTTCAATTTTATTGTCAATGATAATCGGAAACGCAAACGTCGCCTTAACGGGCAACTTGCCGTTTCTTTTAAAATACTTTTGATAATACGGCTTGCTTTCAATATCGTTATAAATACAAGCCTTCCTTGTTTTGAGTGCCTTTATAATCGCCGAATTTTGAATGTCGGGATTATCTACATCGGTGCGTAACCACCGATTGGGGAAATCCGCATCTTCACCGGCTGTAAAGACGAATTCGATATGATTATCTTCCACCCTTAAATAAAAAGCCGTTTTAATGCCGTATATGCCGATAATTTCATCAAGCAGCTGGCTGAGTATATTTTCATCGGACGAATTATTCTCTTCGGCCGTATGCAAAATTGACATCGCCCGAAACACCGTTTGGTAATAAGTTTCCAATTCAATATTTTTTATAGTCGCCGCGGAATCCAATACAAACCAAATCACGCCTTTGTCGGGCATTTTCGGCGTCAGGCAGTACGCCGACAAGTGGACATAAATTTTTTCCCCTTTACGCGTTTCAAAAAAAGTTTCCGTTTTGTAAAAGCCAAACTTTTTTAAATCACGCCATGCTTTTTTTTCATATTTAAGCATCTCGGCACCGGAAATAAAAGCCTCTTCGAACCGACTTGGAAAATCATGCCTGTTCAATTTTTTTAAAAACCGTTGAACCCTTTCGTTACAATCCAAAATTTCGGACTTTTCGGTTATAAAAATCCCCATCGGCGCCAAATCCAGCAAAGAACGCGTTTTTTTAATCTTTTCACTTAAAATCTGCTTGGACATATTCAATTCATAGGTGCGTTCGGCCAACAAAAATTCAATATCTTGTTTTCGATATAACGCCGCAATGCGCACCAGAGACATCAACACAATAGCCAATAAAATCGAAATTGCATAAATAAACATGCTGTAGGTATACGATTCGGCAAAAAAGGCCAACAACGTTTTATTGCTTTTGGCTAAATGATAAGTACCAACATAGGCTATGAACAACGATATAGCGTATAGAACCGCCAAAATCGACAATGCCATTAACCAATTGCGGTTGCGTTTAATGTGTTTTTTGAGCATCTGCCCCAACATCTCAAACCTCTCCTTAAAAGCTTGATATAGTTTAAGGATAATTCAAAAATGCATAAAATGAAATGAAAAAAAGTTTTTTTATTGATTTTTTTGTTTAAATGCGTATACTGTCAATTAAACTTGAATGAACCAATTAAATATTTCAAGCCGAGATATTTTATTTCTGTAGCTGAAATGTTTAAGAGATGGCCTAAGGCGGCCTGTTGCGTCTGACTTAAGCCGCTTCAAGCTCAGCGAGGGGCAATGCCCCGAGGACAAATCAGATGTTTGATGCAATCAAACCATATCTGATTGAGAGATTTATGATAGGGGTGCAATGCGCCTGCGGTCAATAATGTGGAGAGATGGCAGAGCTGGTCGAATGCGTCTGACTCGAAATCAGATATACTCGTAAGGGTATCGGGGGTTCGAATCCCTCTCTCTCCGCCATTTATAAAAAGACACTCTTTATGAGTGTTTTTTTATAAAGGATGCAGAGCGGCGGATTTGAAGTCCTCCAAAAAGGGGTATTAGATTTATCAATTCTTTATTAATTTTCTCCCATATAACAAATGTTAAGGAATACAAGATGTTTAAAAATATAATTTTTGATGTGGATGGCGTGTTGGTTGACTGTGACCAATGCTATTTAAGTTTCTTAAAAAACACGTATGAAGACTTTAAAGATATAACCGATGAGGATTTACCGACCTTATTTCCAATCAGCCCTGACAATGGCGCTATAAAACTCCCACCAAATTTTTCGGAAGATTTTAAAAAGAGTCCCTATTACTTTTATAGACCTTTATTTGAAGATACAATGACTGTACTGACTTCTTTAAAGAAAAAAGGGTTTAAACTTTTTACCTTAAGCGCCGCCAGAGACCCTCAAAAAAAACTGAAATGGATTGAAAAAACATTTACAGGCCTGTTTGATGCATTTGAATTTTCTCCTTCCGGGCAACCCAAAAATGGTGCCCTTAAGGATTTGCTGGAAAAACACTCTTTGAATAAAGAAGAAACGATTTTTATTGAAGATAGATTTCAAAACATCAGAGCTGGCATCAATGTGGGTTTACGCACAGTTAGAATGCAACCGAAACATAGTCTTCCTTTACCAAACGAACTGAGCCATATAAAATCTTTAAAGAATTTAACAGAATTTGAAAAATATGTGGAAGAGCTTATTGCACATGATTCGTTAAGATTAGCTAATTTCAGAGCCACTTGTGCAAAATCATTATAACTTTTATGTTTTCAAATAATCAACTCATCGCCCTTAAGTAATTTCCCAAAAAAATGGTTGAATCATTTCTTGATATCTTGCAAAATTTTTTTATGATAGTAATCTATAAAAAAGGACAATGGCAAGGCGATGCAAAACAACCCTTTCGGCAAAGAAGTTTCAACGTTATTGAAAACTTGGCAACATACTTTTACGAATGCAAAAAATGCATTGGATGCGGGTTGCGCCCACGGTTCGAATGCTAAATTTTTGGCTTCTTTCGGCATACAAGTCGACGCAGTGGACATCAAATTGCCGCCCCACGAAGTTAACACGCAAATTAATTATATCCAATCGGACATATTAACCTTTGCCTTTGATAAAAAATATGATGTGATTTTAGCATTAAACGTCCTGCAATTTTTAACGGCAAAAGATAAATATAAAATCATGGATTGCTTTATAAAATCCTTGTCCCAAGGCGGTGTGATTTTTATACGCAGTTTTACTCAAAAAGACCCGAGTTTTAACAACAGCAAAATTATTAAAAGCCATTTTGCTCAAGATGAATTACGCCGGTGGGCTCAAAACAACCGCCTGAAAATTATTGCGTATGATGAAAAAGTCATTAACGATTGCCATGAACCAATCGGCAAACATCAACATGGATTAGTATCCTTGGTTGCACAAAAGTAACAACATTCTATGCTTCATTTTGTGGGTTGTTATCGGATTATATTTATGTTAAGTTTTTTATTATTCACGGTCAAATTTTTGACGTTTTTATCTTTAACCCCCTTTTTAAACCCGGAGTTTTCATGCGCGCTTTAATGATTAATATAATAAAACTGGGACTGATTGTCGGCCCTGTCCTTTTGGTTTGGGCTGTTTTTGTCGAACCTAATCTGTTGGAAGTTAAAAAATACAAAATGTCCGCCAAAGGCCTTCAAGGGATTAAAATCGTATTCTTGTCCGACTTGCATTTAGCCCCTTCACACGGCAAAAAGCTTCAAAAAATCGTCGCGGCGGTCAACGGACAAAAACCCGATATTATCTTGCTTGGCGGCGACTATGTCAAAGGCCATAAAGGTTCGACCTCAAGGAAAGCCTCCGACATAGCGGCGGGACTGTCGCATTTAAAAGCTAAACACGGCGTTTATGCGGTACTGGGCAATCATGACGGATGGTACAACGCGCAAAGCATTGAACAAGAATTTTCAAAACAAAATATACGCGTTTTAAAAAACAAAAATATCGCCGTTACGATAAAGGACACCTCCTTTTATCTTGTCGGGCTTGAAGATTATTATACCGGCAAACCCGACATGGTATCAGCCTTAAAAGAGACAAAAAATCCCGTGATAGTGTTATCGCATTCTCCCGATGTGTTTCCCGATGTGCCGCCAAGCGTTGATTTGACATTAGCCGGGCATACGCACGGCGGCCAAGTCAAATTGCCGTTTTGGGGCGCCATTTTAACGTCGTCCATTTACGGCACAAAATATGCCGAAGGATTCATTGAACAAGGCGGCAAAAAAATGATTGTGACCAAAGGCGTCGGTACCAGTTTACTCCCTATAAGGTTTAACTGCCGCCCTGAAATCGTTGTGATTGAATTCGAATAAGGTTTAACTGCCGCTTCGTTTTAATTGTCGTCCCGAAATTGTTGTCATAGAATTTGAATAAAAATACCGTTTAATCAATCTATATTTTTTTGCATAATGCTCCATCAGGTTCTTTACAAATACATTGATATTTGATATAACAGGCGCATAAAATAATATTGTAAGCCATTAATGGCAGCATTTAACTAAAGGAAGAAATCTTATGACACAAATACCTTACATCACACCTATATTTGATTATTTAAAAGAATCTCCCGTTTTATTGGGATGTATTGCGTTTTTATTGATTATGGGCGTAGCCTCAATCGCCAACTTTATCGTCAAAAAAATCTTGTTGCGCATTTTGACACGCCTGCTTAAATTCACAACTTTCCGCGATGACCCCGACGTTTTGCGTATGGCCGCGCGGTTGGCAAATATTATCCCGGCCATTATCGTTATCGAAGCTATCCAACTTGTGCCCCATATGCCCGAAGCTTTGGCAACGATTATTAAAAACGTGTCGGGCGCCTTTATTGTTGTTACATTTGCAATGGCCGTTAATGCATTGATTGATGTATGCAATACGCTTTATATGCGTCGCCCGAGCGCTGCCGACAAATCTATCAAAGGGTATTTGCAAGTCGTTAAAATCGCTGTTTCCGCGATTGCCACAATTTTAGCATTGGCCGCTTTGATTGACAAATCACCACTGATTTTATTATCCGGTTTGGGCGCTATGGCCGCCGTAATGATGTTGGTGTTTCAAGATACCATTTTATCGTTGGTTGCCAGTGTGCAAATTTCGTCCAGCAATATCGTCAAGCTCGGCGATTGGATTGAAATGCCTCAGCTGAACGCCGACGGGGACGTCATTGACATTGCGTTGCACACCGTGAAGGTGCAAAATTGGGATAAAACAATTACCACCATTCCGACACGCAAGTT
>DLOI01000115.1:0-1169 GCA_002477185.1 Alphaproteobacteria bacterium UBA7488
CTTGCCCCAAAGTGGCCAATGAATTGGACAAAGGAACGCCGACACCCGATAGTTTGGGCTGGCGGTGCAATGCCGTCGGGCGTTGTGGTCACGGATGACGGATATGAAATCGGTACAGTTGCTGCCGACGGTGCTGTATTAGGCGCTTCGGACGGCGTCATGGGACGCATTTTGCCGGACGGTTCGGCAGTCGGTGTATTGGATCGCAATACCTATACGTCGACGCCTTATATCGGGGCAGTTACCCGCCAAGGTTTGGCCGTTCATTACAAAGGCAATGTTATTGGTCGCACGACTTTAATCGGCGACGTCGTTGATGCGGCGGGCAAGAAATTACACCGCGTGTTGGACGATGGCAGCATTTTGGGGACAAACGAACCGTTAACGGGTGTGGTTGTTCCGTTTAACATGGCCATTAACCATAACAGCGATGTCATTGGTGCTTTAAACGGCGAAGGTGTGGTTGTTTCCGCTGCGGGCGAAGCTTTGGGAACAATTGCCACCAACGGCACGGTCAAAGGGTCAACGGCGTTGAACATTGTCGGCGGCCTTATCCCGAGCGGATTGGTTACTAACGGTTGTTCCGTAGTCGGTCAAAGCGCTTATAATGGTCAAATCATTAACGGAAAAGGCGATGTTGTCGGCCGCATTTTGATTGATAAAACGGCTGTTAACCGCACCGGTGAAAAAATCGGGCGCGTCACGCGTTTGGGCGGCGCCATTTCAACCAACGGCGATTTCTTGGGCCGTTCATTGCCCGATGCGACCGTGGTTGATACACGCGGCACGAATATCGGTTGCGTGGCCGTAAACGGCGATATTGTCGATACAAACTGTACCAAAATGGGTTGCATCTTGGAACGCGGCCCCGTTATCGGACCAAACGGCACAATTATTGCCCGTTCGAAATTCGACGGAACTTTGGTCAACGCGGCCGGCGCCGTCATTGGTAAAATGGGCGGCGATTGTAAAACGGCCCATGATATGGAAGGTAACGTCATCGGACGCATGGCCTCCCAAGATGAAGAGCTGATGTACAATCCGGACGGCACGATTGCCGGTACGTTTGACCCGGCGGGCGTTTACCGCGATTTGGCCGGCAATGAAATTTTCAGAGTCGCACCGGGCGGCCTTATTTTGGATCCGAAAACGAATCGCCAAATCGGTTT
>DLOI01000115.1:1199-1704 GCA_002477185.1 Alphaproteobacteria bacterium UBA7488
AAACCTTGAAAACATCACCGTTTTAACGGACTTAGACGGTAATATTTTGGGCATTTTATCCGGTTGCAGCATTTTAAATGTTGACGGGGATAAAATTGCATCGATTATGTCCGACGGGTCGATTATGGATTTAAACGGCGATTTATACGCATCGGTTACCGGNNCGCATCTTGTATGATAAGAGCGGCACCGAAATGGGACGCATCTCGGGGACAAATACACGTCTTGACAGATGCGGCATCAAATCCACCACCGGCAATTCGGGTGGTCCTGCAGGACGGCGCATTTTCATCGGCAACAAAGCCTATAACGTATCGACAACGGGTTCGATTATGGATTCGGAAGGTACAATTATCGGCTATATGGGTGATGACGGGCGACCGTATTCAATGGACAACCGTTTGCTCACGGGTATTGATTCAACCGGGCGGACACGTCCAAACTTGAATAAACGCACACCGGTCAGTGCGGCACAGGTCGAACAAATGATGGCTTCATTGCAAAG
>DLOI01000115.1:1752-2053 GCA_002477185.1 Alphaproteobacteria bacterium UBA7488
CAAGCGCGTGCACGTAAAAAAGAAGACGCCGATTGGGGTGTGGGCAAGATTGTGTCTTCATGGCCGGTCAAGATGACCAACATGATTTTAAAAGACAAAGCCATTCCGGCCGTGTTGGTTCGTTCCATCGATTCACGGTATAAAGACGTACCGGCAACGGCTATTGTCGAACGTCACATTTATTCCGAAGAAGGACGCAATATCATTATTCCGGCGGGTTCTCGTTTAATTGGTAAAATTTCGGGTTCTCCGGGACAAAACCATGTTGCGAAAATGGAACTCAAATGGGAACGTTTGATTT
>DLOI01000115.1:2075-3528 GCA_002477185.1 Alphaproteobacteria bacterium UBA7488
GACGCGCAAGGTCGCGGCGGCGTGGCGGCCTACTTGGATGAGCAATTGCTTGCCAAGTACGGTAAACCGATTATGAGCTCGACGATTACATCGGCTATCACGTACTTAGCGGCAAATAACGACCCGGTCACAACAACGGAAGGCGGTACACGGACTCAAAGCGACCGTTCCAAAGCAGCCGAAGATGCCCGTGAAACATTCCGCGATAATATGGATCAAATCTTCCAACAACTTATCGATGACGCGACAAGCATTCCGCCTGTGGTCTTTGTTCCGGCCGGTACACGTTTGACGGTGTTTTCGAACGAAGATTTGTGGTTACGTTCGGAAAATGACGATGAAGAAGAATACGATAAATCGTTCGGCAAACAACCGACGTCGGCTCAAAATGCCAAAACTTCCAGCTGGGTTGATAAACGCAACAATCCGAATGAGCAAATAACAAACGGCGGTGCGGGCGAATATTATAACCCGGGAGATGCCTATGTAAATTCGGGAGAAGTTGGTATGGACGGCGAAGAAGTCATCGGTCCCGATGACGCTGTTTATGACGGCTCCGAAGAAGAAGTTATCAGCTCGTCGGGTGATACCGGGACGCAAAATACACAAACTGTCCCGTCTGATTTGTCAAACCGCGTGTCGAAACCTGTCTTGCCAAAATCAACGACAAGTTCAAGCATGTTCTAAGAAAGGAAGAACGGCCCATGGCAGATATACCTATAGAAGTTTATAAAGTTCTGGAATCTGCTTTGCGGCCGTTGTCCTTTTGGTACACGCAAGACGACGTCGAAGAAGTTGCGATAAATTCTCCCGGCGGCATTTGGTTGCGTTTGCGTGGTAAGTATGCTTATCCGTGGCATTATCGCGAAGACCCCAAATTGACGCGGGAATACTTAAACAATATCATGTATATCATCGCCAATTCAAATGATTTGATGTATAATCCGATGACCGAATCGCCGACCGTTTATGCTACCTTGCCCGGTGGTCACCGTTTTTCCGGAATTGCCGGCAAAAACGTTCAATACGATACAACCGACGAAGTTTTGGGCGGCATTGCGATGGCCATTCGTGTGTATAAAGAAGATTTATCCATCACGATGGATGATTTCGGCCTTGTCCAAGGCGGCCGCTTAAAACGGCTCAATAAATTATTGGATGTCGAAGACCCCGATGACCCGTATGAGCGTCTTTTGCTTTCGATTAAACGCGGCGACCATATTTTGGTCAGTGGTGCAACGGCCACCGGTAAAACGACATTCTTAAACAACTTGATACGTTTGTTGGACGAACACGAACGCATTTTAACAATTGAAGATACGCGCGAATTGATTGTGCCACATAAAAATCGTGTGCATATTGTGTTACCGCGTACACAATTGACCAATAAATTTGATTACCGCCAAGTAATTGACTTGGCTGTGCGTTTCACACCCGATGCGATTATCGGTGC
>DLOI01000115.1:3540-6125 GCA_002477185.1 Alphaproteobacteria bacterium UBA7488
CCGTTGTGGGAATTGATGGGGTCGGGTCATAAAAACTGTTTTGCAACCATCCATGCCGAAAGCCCCGATGCAGCCTATAAAGCTTTCTTAGGGCGTATTTTGCATACCTACCCCACGACTGACCGCGAAAAAACATTGCGCGAAATGAAAGATAAGTTACGCGTCGTGCAAATTAACCGCAACGGCAATATCCGCGCGATTACAGAAATTACTTAGAATTTTACACGTGCTGCAAAAAAGTTTATCTGCCGGCTGAGAAAACAATATCCGTATGATTATACAAATCACTTGACAGGGCAACAGTTACTGTCCAAATAAAATATATTTTCCTATTTGCCGCATACGCAAGCAAGTTATAAAAATGATACGATACGCCCTCTACGAGTTTTTTTCAGTTACTGTCTCGACAAGTGCGCTCCGAATTTTTTAACTATATGGCCTTTCATTCAACTCACAGCCCCTTAACAAACCAATAAGATAAAATCTCAAAGATAAATAAAAGCATAGAATTTACTGGACAATATCATTATAAAAAGCCATAATTAAAAATAAATTAACGAGTATGGAGAAAAAATATGCAGGTCCGTTTAAAAGCGTTTTTGGGTTTAATTATCGTGATGACTTTGGCGTTTATTGTCGGGAAAGCCTATTTGGAACCACATTATCAAAAAAAAATTACGCCCGTTGTTAAAATCGGCGTCAGTTTGCCTCTTACGGGCGAATATGCTCCTATCGGCATCGCAATGAAAGGGGCTTTGGAAGTTTTCAGAGCCGACATGGCTGCACAGCCACTTAAAAATAAATATTTTTAATTATGGCGCCTCCGCTTGCAATCAATATGTCAGGCCGCATTTCTTTCACAAAGGCTAATGCGTTTGTCTCGCTTCTTGAAGTAGGNNCGCCACCAATGTCAACACGAAGTTTGTCAAATTGGACAAAGTAAAAGCTATTGTGGATTTTTCCTCCGAATACGGTAAATTAACAGCTTTGACGGCGACACGCGACAAAGTGTTGCATATGAATGTATGCGCGTCGGATACCGCAATAGCCGACGGCATTTATAATTTTGTGCATTCGACGGCGCCTCAAGATGAAGCGGCATTGCTTGCGAAAATGTTAAAAGACACACACCAAAACGTTTCCGTTATTTACACCAACGAAGCGGGCTATGTTGAAATGGCAGATGCATTGTTTGATGCGCTTGCCAAACAAAAAATGACCGTCAATATGATTGTCATTCAACCGCATGAAAAAGATATCGGCAATATTATTGATAAATCAGCGCTATATTTGCCGGAAATTTATATCACAGCCATTAAGTCACCCGAATTGGAAACCGTCCTTAAAACGATTAAAGAAAAAGAAATCATTACGCCCATTACGTCAAACCATACGTTGGAAAACCTTCATGATTTAAGTTTAGCCGAAGGAATAGAATTCGTTACCTTTGGTCAAGCTTCCAAAGATTTGGAACAACGCATCCATGCACAAAATAAAGGCAAAACCGATTCCACTATCTGCACCGGCAATATTTATGATGCAGCGGCTTTGTTAATCAATGCCTTTGAAAATTCGGGAACACCCGAAGCGGCGGCTATGTATTTAAAAGGTATTAAGGCATGGAACGGTGCAATGGGTCAAGTGGCTAATCACGGGCATGGGGTATTTTCCACGCCGGCCATCAAAGCCGTTGTTAAAGACGGTGTAATTGTACATCAAAAGTAAAATTAAATAATCTTCAATCAAAAATTGATGCAAAAATGATAACTCATATGCAAGGCGACAAGGATGACATGCAACTGTCAAAATGTGATAAATGTCAAATATTACAATCAAATTCTGTGACAAATTTTGAAAAAGTAAGCAAAAAAATTGACATCTGCAAGGAATAGCTATGAACAAAACAGTATATTTTTTATTGGGTTTTATTTCTTTATTCTTTTTTATTTACACAATCGTTTGGGGCATTGTGGGGATAAAACCGTCGTCCGTTAAACAACCCACCATGGTTGAAGCCGATAATCAAAATGACGCAAATAAAGATTGATATAAACACACACGGCCTTAAAATTCCACCCTATCAACGCATATCCATTAATTTACGGAAATTTCTTGATTTGCCGACTTTATATAAAGTTAAAAATGTGCCTTAAGTTGGGCAATCTAATTTGAGAAACCTATTTAATAGGCTATTTTTCCAATTTAATAAGCTATTTTTCCAATAGTTCTGCAATAGCATACGCAATTTTTTTGGACGGATTAAATCCGCCACCTTTTTTCGAAAACGTCATTTTGCCACCCAGAGCCGACGCATAACCGCCCGCATACAATTCTTTATGGAAACGTTTATGTTTTTCGCTCATCATTTCGTCGGGAGCAAAAATATAAACCGGCACCGTTGTCGCACAACATTCCGAACACATCGACATCGAATCGCCCGTCACGACAATCATATCCGCCCATGCAAGCAATCCAAAATACGGGTTTTCCCCCTTGTCGCCATATTGGTAAAAGTACGTGTTTTTGGGCAAACGTTCACGCAAAACATCGACCACTTCTTGAGGCGTGCGCCGCGACGAAGTCGA
>DLOI01000115.1:6260-6384 GCA_002477185.1 Alphaproteobacteria bacterium UBA7488
TTCGCTGGCCAATCTTTGCGCCGTTATCGCATGTGGCGTCCCCGAAACTTGCATCACGTTTTTGGCGTGCCCTTTATATTGGTCATGAAGTGGCAAAACCACCAAATCCGCCTCGTTAAATCCC
>DLOI01000115.1:6445-10058 GCA_002477185.1 Alphaproteobacteria bacterium UBA7488
CGTCCGGCGCCCGGCACTTAAAACAACATCGGGCCATGGCGCTTGCAACCTGGCGGCCGATTCTTTGGCAACACCGATTAACGATGCCCCACGCATTAAATTAGGCAACTTAACCCATTGGTTGTACACAATATCTTTATGTTCAAACGGCATTGAAAGCTCTTCGGCAATACCAACCAGCTGGTTGACATTCCCTGCCCTGTTATCGGCTAAAATCCACACTGTTTTTTGCATAAAAATCAACTCCTTTTCGGGCAATGCCCTTAACATATTTCCCGTGACGAATACGAATCTTGTACCTTAAGAGGCAACATTATCCCGCACTCATCATCAACACATGTTTTTTTATAGAGCCGTTCCAATTTTGTAAATTTGTTTTGAAACAGCTTCAAACCCCTTTTCATGCGTTGCTTTGGGCACAACTATCACAGTTGTTTCATCCGCAACAAATTCCTGAACCAAAGCCGGCGGCACAACATTGTCTTTGCCCCCCACGAAGTGGTGCTGTTTCAACGTGCCATAGCGTTTTTTGTAATCGGCCAAATTCATCGACTTAATCAACGGCGGTTGCTTGTGATATTGTGTCCACGCATAATGGTCCAAAATGCCGCCGATGGTAATGACTTCCACATTGTCTTGAGGGAAACGCACGGCAATCAGCCCCGCAATTTGAGCGCCACCGTCATAGCCGATTAAAACAACCTTATTTGTACGCGCTTTTTTCATCAGCCCATAAACCGTTTCTTCCATGCTGTCAACAATTTTGCTTGCATACCGTCCGCTCGTCCAATCTTCTTCATTGCATGGACCCGCTTGCAAATATTGGCAAGGGCGCCCCAAGTACGCTACATTGGGATTCGGATCGGCCGAAGCAAGCTGTCTGAGATAGGTGTCAGTCGGCGTCGGGTTAGCGCTGATACTACCGTCAGCATTTAAAACGGTCCCATCGCCTTCAATATAAACGCGCAGCACATCGCCTTGTTTTTCAATTTTATACCATGAAGCAACAACATATGGCGGTGCCGTTACAGTTTGAAATCGAAAGTCGGTTAACGGGTTTTTAGGTGCGCAAGCCCCCAAAAACAACAATATAATACATAAGAATGCCTTTTTCATGAATTTGATTTTAGCAGATATAAAAGCACTTGACAAGGGGGAAAATCACTCTTACGTTTAATATGTAGGTACGTTTATCAACCAAACACCGAAGGGAGGGGAGTTACTATGCCAGGATGTGGATGCGGTTCCAAAGGAACAAAAAAATAATTTAAGAAATTAAATGATTTACGGCGCCTCTGCTTATATGTGGAGGCGTTTTTTACAAATGTCACTTCGTATTACCATGATAATCACAGGGATGTGTTGAGGGGAAAAGGCATTTTGTTTGCAAATACAATTCAATATTGTGAAATGCCTCTGCCATAATCCAAGATGCCCCAACCGTTTACGAGTGGGCGGGTGCAAACCACGATTTGATTAAGGAAGAATGGACAGTCCAGACGCCCCTGCCGTTTATGCCTGGGGAGTACAGATGCATGGCGGGATATAATTTATTTGCAAAATTGGATTAAATGATGTTTATGCCGGTGGCGCGTAGATGCGTGTTGGGATAAATCCAACGTTGTAAATTGTTTTTTCGCTCATTTTTATTTATTATACAATCTGAAAAATCAATTTTTACCGCGCGGGCGTGCAAGAGAAAACCCTTTTTTATCATTGCATTTGCCCCTAAAGATTCGTATAATGGCTGCATGTTTAAAATAAAACTTATTTTTTTGTTGCTTTTTTGCGCCCTGCCCGCTTGTAACAGGTATCAAGTGCCGATGGTTGCAAATTATCAACAAATCCCCGTTATTCATGTTCAAAAAAACGACACACTGTACTCATTGGCCAAACGATATGATACGACTGCCGAAGAGCTGGCCAAACATAACGGCATTGACGACCCGACCGAATTGCAACCGGGAACCAGCTTAAATGTACCGCGCGGGAGCACGCCTGTCCAAACTTCTTCATCCGCTGGAAACACGGGGACTAAAAAAATCGTTCAAACGGGTAAAGGCGCAAATACTTCCAAAAAGGCGGATGGCAAAACATCCGTACAAAGCAACAAAACCAAAACGGTCGCTAAAAAGACACCCGTAAAATCCGCCAAAGCTCCTTTAAGTCCCGCAAAACCGGCTGTTTCAAAAGGCGTTACGGCCAAGACAGCCTCAAAAACAACCTTAAAATCCCCTGCAAAGAGTGTATCGGTCCAACAAACGCCCGAAACGAAAAAGCTTAAAAAACCATTTGTTGCCACAGGAAAAGTTAACTTTGCATGGCCGCTAAAAGGGAAAATTATTTCCAATTACGGCGNNNGTTAAAAATGACGGCATCAACATAGCCGCCCAAAAGGGTGCGACCGTCAAAGCGGCCGAATCGGGCATTGTCGTTCATGCCGGCAATGAATTAAAAGGATACGGCAATTTGATATTGTTGAAACACGAAAAGAATTTTATGACCGCTTATGCCCACGCCGATACATTATGCGTCGATGTCGGCGATGTGGTGGACAAAGGGCAAAAAATCGCGACGGTCGGCCAAACGGGCAACGTTAAATCGCCGCAACTGCATTTTGAAGTGCGTTATAGAACAAAAGCCGTTGATCCAAAAAAACATTTACATTAATCAAAGCCCATGCTATAGTTAAATATATTTTAACTTAGGAGACATTATGAAAGCTAAATTTCTTTTTGCATTTTTAAGTACAACCCTTTTCACGTCCGCCTCTTTTGCAGGTTTGCTCGAAGGCATTTTAGCCTATGATACTCAGCAATATCAAAAGGCATTTGAAGAATTTACCTATTTAACGGACGAAGGCAATCCGACGGCGACTTTTTACTTGGCCAAAATGTATGACGAAGGTTTGGGGGTTGATAAGGATGAAAAAAAAGCCCTTGAACTGTATCAAAAGGCTGATGCGCTCGGCAATCAAGAAGCAACCGCCGTTTTGGGCAAACGTGCGCTGAGTGATACAAGTATTGAAAACAATCAGGAAGTCGCGTTGGAATATTTGAAAAAATCGGCTTATAACGGCAATGCCGACGCGCTTTACCAATTGGGCGAGATGTATGCAAAAGGTGAAGGCGGCGTTGAAAAAGAATATACTTATGCGTTCGGTTATTACCTGTTGGGCGCTTTAAGGGGCGATAAACGCGCCCAACACAAGTTGGCGTTTGCTTACCTGCACGGACGCGGCACCACACAGGATTTTGAAAACGGCATGAAATGGCTGGCCCGTTCGGCTAACCAAGGATATGTGCTGGCTCAAAAAGATTTGGCGGATTTGCAATCTAACGACCCGAGATTGGCAAACATGCCCGATGCATATGCATGGTATAGCATTATTGCCGCTTATAACACCGATGAAATTGGTTCTGAAGCGGCCAAACGCCGTGAAGAAATTGCAACCCGTTTGGGCAAAGGCGATGTGTTAATCGCCCGTCAACGCGCCGCTCGCGAATGGCGTCCGATTACGCCCGAACAATCCGTGCCTAAGGAAGATTTGTTATCCACGCCGACACCGATTATCCCGGGCTTTAACGATTCCGAAACAACCCAAAAACGCTAT
>DLOI01000115.1:10138-14750 GCA_002477185.1 Alphaproteobacteria bacterium UBA7488
ACCGATACAAAAAATTATTGAAGAATCGGTCAAAAACGGCAACACCTCGGCTTATGCTTATTTCGGAGACTTATTGCAAAGCCGCTTTAAAAATGACGCCGAAGCGTTAAAATGGTACAATAAAGGTGCCGCCATTAATGACAACTATGCACGTTTCCAATTGGCTAATTTTTATTGCGAAGGGCGCGGCATGGAAAACCCGAGCGTGCCTGAATGTTATAAGTGGTTAATGTTGGCAAGCCAAACGGAAGACCCGTCCTTAAAGGTTACGGTTGCCACCGCCATTACAGCCGTTGAAGAAGCAGCAACGCCCGAAGAAATTGCAGCGGGGAAACAAGCGCTTGAAGCTTATAAAGAAGCGCCCGCCCGCAAAGCCAAAGAAAAGAAAAAAGGCGGTGCCTTTAACTTCTTTTAAATAAGAGTTGTCATAAACACTTTGTATAGGGCAAGTACACGAGGATTTTCAATAATTTTCTGAAAGGATTTTGTGTTACATTCATATACGATAATTATATTTAATGTACGAAGATTATAGCAAATGCTATGTACAATAAGAACCTGCTTGCGGGTTCTTATTTTTTAATTCGAAAGCCGGGACATTCATCCCTTTATGTTAAAGTTTTTGCCCCTATGCTTATTTTTTAATTCTAAAAGGCAGGACATTCATCCTGCCTCTTGCATAAAACATTAGTGTTTACGGTAAAAATTTACCAATTGCGGCAAATCAACGCGAAATAGCTTTGCGCATGCGCGCAGGCCGGACAAATTTCCGGCGCACTTTCACCTTCATGAATGTAACCGCAATTCAAGCAACGCCAAGTTACCTTTTGCGGACGTTTAAACACGCGATCCATTTTAATATTTTCGGCCAATTCTTTAAAACGCAATTCATGGTACCGTTCGGCAACACTAACGGCACGGAAAACCTCGGCAATTTCACCGAATCCTTCTTCATCGGCCGTTTTGGCAAATTCCGGATACATATCGGATGCTTCATGATATTCGCCCATAGCCGCCTCTTGCAAATTTTCCAACGTTGTACGAATCATGCCGGCAGGGAACGAAGCGGTAATTTGCAAATCTCCCCCTTCCAAAAATTTAAAAAACCGTTCGCCGTGTTCTTTTTCCTGAGCCGCAGTTTCTTCAAAAATTTGTGAAATTTGAACATAACCTTCTTTTTTCGCCTTCGATGCGAAAAAAGTATACCGGTTTCTGGCTTGTGATTCGCCGGCAAATGAAATCAACAAGTTTTTTTCAGTTTGCGTACCTTTAAGTGATTTTACCATTTTGGGGTCCTTTCATATTTTAGGGTAATTACTGACTGTTGGCATACATCATAAAATGAATTTAGATGAATGTAAAGTATAGACTAAAGTATTTTTAATCTTCTTCGCCTTTGGGTATATTTGATATAATAATCCATTCTTTGGGAACTATTTCATTGACAAGTTTTTGCGTTTTTTCATAAGGATCCGTACTAAATCCCCACACATCGGGCGCTATCACGATTTTTTCGGGATTTTTATTAAGCCAGGCACCCCACCATGAAAAAGTCGAATTGGCGATGATGTTATGTTTGCATTCGCTCATTAACCACATATCCAAATAACTGTCGTTTCCCCGATTCGTTTTGACAAATGTATGCGGGTAATTAAATTCCATATTATTTTCCACCCAACTAATGTCATCGGAAAAAATATAAAAATGCGGCTTATCAACATGGGCGGCCATATATTTCATTGCGCGTTTATAATAACCGACAGATAACACATAATAATATCCATAATTGACATAATCCGTGCGGCGTATATGAACCGAAACGGCATTTTGACCTTTTATTAACGCCAATAATTTTTTATTTTCAGGAGATAAACCGCCTTTGAAAGTGAAAAGCTTGCGAATAGCCGCAGCATATTTTTTAAAAAATTTTTCATTTTGAAAATACCCGTGCATCATTATGATATCGGAATTGCTTAAAAAATTACCCCCATTTCCCATATGCATCGTGGCCGAAATCGTTTTGCGGCGAATCGCGGGCATGGCAGGGAAAAAGCGAACGTCGTTTTTATCTAAAAGATTTAAATGTATACCAAAGGCGCGCTCAAAAATTTCTGAACCGCCCGCAACAACGACCGTTTTATAATGCTCTTTGCCATAGGCATAGGCTGAGGCGTATTGGAACATTCGGTTGCCAAGACCGCCCGACAAATTTAAGGTAACATATCGTTGTTCAACAGGGCGATTATCAAACAAATCAAAAAAAATTTTGTATATGCGCTGTGTAAAATTATCCGGTGCCAGCGGGGACAACAATCGTTGCCACAACAAAAATCCACAAATAAAACAAACGGCAAAAATGGATAAGTATTTAACCATACACTATCTCCCTGTAAGGATTTTATCACATATAATCATATTTTGCAAAGAAATCCAATTTTTGCAAAAAAAATAATATAAGTACTTCCGGCAGCTTAATTTTATGCTTGCAAATTATGTTAAAACCGTATAAATATGAGTACAATCGTATGCGGATCTGGTATCAGACTTGCCTTCTTTAGTCAACTTTAAACAAAATGATAAATATGTCCCAAATGAGTATTACAAATCTTTTTTTTAAAAATTGTGCCAACGCTCTGATTGGTTTTGCAAGCGTTTTTTTAGTTTTTCAAACAACGGNNGCCGCCTATGATGAACAAAGTGTTTCGGTGGATGTTGTTCCAAGCACTTATTATTCCCTTAATGGGGACAACCCGAATATTGTCTATGAAAAACCAACAACGCCCGTTAAAACCATTTACGATTATCCATATTCATTGAATGAAAGTTATTTGGACTCACATAAATTAAAACGCAATACATTTGTTTTGGTGGGCGCGGGCGTTGCAACTATGGGATTTTTATACTTGATGCCGTCCAGTTTTACCAATTGGGAAGACGACGGCAAAAGCCCTTTTTCCAAATGGTGGGATAATGTTTCAGGCGGCCCTGTGTGGGATAAAGACGATTTCTTTTTAAACTATATCGCCCACCCGTACGTCGGTGCGTTATATTATATGGGCGCACGGTCGGCTGGCGCGGATGCCTTTGATTCATTTTTATATTCTTTCGCCTTGTCAACTTTCTTTTGGGAATGCGGTATTGAAGCGTTTGCCGAAAAACCATCCATTCAAGACTTAATCGTTACACCCGTCGGCGGTGCAATTATAGGTGAAGGGTTTTACCTTGCCAAACGCCATATCATAGAAAACGATTATGAATTGTGGGATTCCAAAGCATTAGGCAAAGCCGCCCTTTGGGCAATGGATCCGATAACCGAAGCGGCCGATTTTATTTGGAGCGATACATCCAAAAATAAACAAAACTTTTCATTGCAATCTCACCCGACTTTGACCTCCAGCGGCCATTTCGGCTATACAATGTCTCTAAATGTCGCGTTTTAAGGACTAAAGTTTTCTTTACTTAAACGCTTGTTTGGGAGTACATTATAAAAAGAGCAAAATAAATTGTACGATAAAGGAAGTGTTTTTATGTCTTATACTTTACTTTACAATTGCCGCATATTTACCGGAAAAACGTTTATTCAAAATGGTGCCGTATTGCTTAAAAATGATAAAATAGCGCATGTATTTCACGGCACTGGCAGCGAAGAGGAATACGCAAACCAAATCGATTTAAACGGTGCATGGGTTACTCCGGGATTTATTGATACACATATTCACGGATTTAATGGGTGTGAAGCGTTGGATGCAACAGCAGACGCCCTTAAAAACATGTCATTAAATTTGGCCCGTTTTGGAACGACAGGCTTTTTTGCAACTTTATCGCGCCTAACGAACGATAAAAATGAATTGCTCTGCGCCGTCAAAACAATCGCCAATGCTATCGGCCACGAACAAGGCGCTCGGATTTTAGGTATTCATTTGGAAGGGCCATTCTTATCACACGCTAAAAAGGGGGCTCAACCGACAAAAGGCATTATACCGATTGATATCGCATATTTGACCGATTTGTGGCACGCTTCAAACGGAACCATCAAATCCATCACCGTGGCGCCCGAATTGGACAACTTGGAACAGCTGGCCGCTTTTTGCGCCGACAACGGCATTGTGATGCAAGCGGGCCATACCAACGCCACTTATGAACAAATGCAAAAAGCATTTGATTTGGGCATCTTGCATGCGACACATTTTTATAATGGCATGAGCGGACTGCACCATCGAACCCCGGGCGTTGTCGGTGCTATTTTAGACAATGATGCCGCTTCTTGCGAAATCATTGCCGACGGACATCATGTCCACCCGGCAGCTCTACGCATTGTACGGCGATGCAAACCGGAAGATAAAATCATCTTGGTTACCGATTCGCTTAAAATGACTAAGCAAAATATAAAATCTGCCATGGTGGACGGTGAAGAAATATGTTTAGACGGAGCCTTTTACAAAAAACAATCCGGCACATTGGTCGGTGCCAACATTTCAATGGCCGACGGCGTTAAAAATTTGGTAGCTTTCGGGTTTCCCCTTAAAAGCGCGCTGATGGCCGCTACCGGGAATCCGGCAAAATTGTTCAATCTTAAAGGTTATGGCTTTATACAAAAGGGATATTTTGCAAA
>DLOI01000115.1:14818-21990 GCA_002477185.1 Alphaproteobacteria bacterium UBA7488
TTGAAATTTTGCCGGTTTACAAAAACGCACACAACACTAACACTCAATTTATCCAAAAAATCAAGGCTTGGGCTTATCTATAATACCTCGCAAATAGTTATGTCCGCCAAATTTGCGTTTATCCAAAATCAACATTTTATAATTGTCTTTAAATTCGATTAAAGAGTGGTACCCTTCTTCAGGATAACCATAAGCCGGTGAAAGAACCAGCGGATTTTTATCCAAAATATATTTATTCAAATGCGATTCGTCATGCCACCTTGCCATAATCTGATTTTGAGCATCTTTTTCAGTGGCCTGATTCAAATCGCTAATCAATTTCAAATATGCTTTCGCCCGACCGCCATTGAATCCGCCCATAGCATACATTTTTCCTTGTCCAAGCGGGATATACGCTTCAGAGTTTGGGTTGCGGTCATAGGGAAGATGGTTATTGGAAACTTTGTAATATCCGGGATGCATAACAACAGTTATACCTTGTTCTTCAGTCGGCAAAATTTCATCCCCGACCGGACGCATCGGCAACATATTGGCATTTAAAAAATAAATGTAATCATAATCTTTCAGCTGCTCTGCCTGCTCCATAAACATTTCGAAACGTTTTAAAGTTATCAGTGGCCATTCAAGTTGTTTTTGATAGATTCTTTTTACGTTGGATGGAAACTTTTTATCCGTCGCATCGGTCCAAATAAAATAAGTTTTCGGATAATCGGATAAAAAATTTTGTTCCATTTTTTTGTAAAATTCATCCCAAAAAACAATGTAACGACCCGTTGCAATATATAAGATGGCAATTTTGGGCAGGTCATCCTTTTTATCGGATTTTGTAGATAAATTTCCCCCAGCTGAGGATAATGTCGCATCCGATGCCGTTGCAAAAGAAATGACACACATAAAAACTATTATTAAAGCGGCAAATAATTTCATATCAAAATCTTCCAAACAAATGGGGATGGATGCACAGATGAATTGTTTTAATAGGATACGGTCCCAACGCGTTTTCCGTCTGCTTTCCTCTCTCAAAAAACTCTGATTAAATTTTTAATGGGGCAAAAGACGAGGCACACTTTTCCTCATGGAACGTTTCGTGCAATTCCAACAAAGGCTTACGAATTTCAAAAGTTTTTTCATTCGCGCGCCAAGCTTCATTGCTTATCGCCCTAAAAACAATCCCCTCGGATTATTTTATAGGATGAAGCCCTTATGAGTTCTTGCCATCCTTTTCGTCATAAAAAATCCTTGAAAAATTCAAGGATTTATAGTGGGGCGAAAGACGAGGCTCGAACTCGCGACAACCGGTACCACAAACCGGGGCTCTACCAACTGAGCTACTTCCGCCATCAGATGATTTTAAGCTTTTATATCAATTTTATCTAAATGTCAAGGATTATTTGCAACCCTTTGCATCTGTTATTTGATAACCCGCCCTAAGATAAGGCAAACCCTTATAGGTTTATCCCCTTTCCTTGAAGTTATTATCATACCCTGAATTTCTAAATGCTTTGTTCACACCCGTTTGTACATGCCGAGGAACATATTTTAAAAAAGGTGCCGTATGGGCATCATACCACTTTAATACTTGAAGTTTGCGCATCAAGCCCAATTTTTTCGCATTCGGGTTATCTTTAGAAAATAATTTTGAAAAATCACTCCATTCAATTTCATCACGCATCGCATAAACCAAACCGCTCAATAACATGGTTTGCCGATTATCGCTGTATGCCAAACACGTACCGCTGAAGTGTTCAAAAATAAAGCCCAATGCCATCATCCGTTCGCTTTTTTTAAGTCCTACCGCTTTTTCAATCCTACTTAAATTGCCCGGGAAGCCTTGAATGGCATTTTGCATGGACCGTTCACCATTTTGAAAACGGGCATAACGCTTTTTGCCTTCATCAAAAAGTGTAGCACACGCCCTTTGAAAAAAATCCGTGATAAGGGAATCCAATAAAAGTTGCGTTTTTTTGCTTAGTCTGTGCGCAGGCAAAACGCGTTTTAAACCATGGCTTAATGCCGTTAAATGAAACAATAACATATAGGCCGTTTCATCCTTATCCGTTCCTAAATGCCATGCTTTTTGCGGCAATTCTTTTGACAAATCCGTTTGAAAAGATGCACGGTTATAATGCAACATTTCAAATAATTGAGCAGCACCTTGCATCATAAAAACATAATCCGTATCCGCCAAATCAAAAGGTACATATTCGTTTTTACCCTTTAAATATTTGGCCACTTTTAATGCGGGCGGTTCAACGACAAATTGCTGCCCCTTTTCATTAAAGGTCGTCAATTGGGCCCGTTTCATTTCTTCCACCGCTTTTAAACAATATTCATAACCGGGCTCCGTCAAAAATCCACACTGATATAAAGCATCTATTTCGCCGGCATCGGCCAAAACTTTAATCATCATTTTGCTTGCGTTAAAATTATCCAACAATGTTTCATCGGCTTGAATCATCGGCTTTAAAGCATGATGCATTTGTTGCAATACCGGCGCACAGATTTCAAGATATTTTGTTTGCATTTCAGCGGTTGTTTTTTCCATTATTTATCCTTTGCATAAGCTTTTAAAAATGCTTTATTTAACGCAAATGTTTTTTTAAATCCGTGTTCAATTTAATTTTATTAAATACGGTGCCGTTTAAGATTGTTTTGGGTTGCCGCGCCACAAACGGATGCGTCCAAGCGTCATACCAACCGGTCAAATAATCACGCCATCCTTGATCGTGCGTCGATGCCAATAAAGCCGCCCTTACTTGTCCAATCAAAGCATACGTAACACTGCGTGTTTGCAAAGGAGTCAACTCAAGTGTTTGCGGCACCAATTTTTTAAAATAAGACGCCATTTTGCGGGTACGTAATTGAACAAACGGATTAAAGGCGTCTTCTTGAACATCGCAAAGGCAATCGGCTGCCGCGCAAAAATGTTTAATTGCCGCAACGCCCAACAATGCTTGCGCTTTATGATGTTTCCCCCTTAAACCGTGCACAGTCAGTGCCATAGACCAGAGCAAATTAAAATTTTCATCTAATGCATCAACCGGTTGTGCAGCTTCATCATTGCCTTTTGATTTGTCTCCGACACCCATAACTTTCCTGGCTTTTGCCACCTCTGCCGTTTGGCGCGGTGTCGGCAAAATATCGTCTAAATCATATTTAAGGCCATGTGTATTTAAAAAAGTCAGCTCATACAAAGCGGCCGCGCGGCGCATATTTTTAATATATTTCACAAACTTGTTTTTAATTGGCGGCGCTAAGTTCAAATCCCCGTCTTGCAACTTTGCGAAAACATCGCTGAAACAAGGCGTCAATTCTTCAATGCGTTTAAAATAAGGCCTTGCAAATTCTGCGTGTTTATCCGGCGACGGCATCACCCTTTGGATTGCACGGAATTCCCCTTGGCACAAGTCTGCATCAATTTTAGAAATCAAACCGCACAAATACAACAACGAATGGTCCGGAGCATACATCAATGCCGCGATTTTCAAATCATTAAGACAACTTTTCCCAACATCCATTTGTTGAAAGACTACAGTGGGCAAATTATCCACCGCCGATTGAATTTGCACAATTTCTTTTTTTATATCCTGAAGTGTATATGGCACTTTTTAATTCCCTTAAAAAATTTATCTTTCTTGTCTGTAAGAAGTTGCTAATGCAGGGTTTAAAATGCCCATGCGTTTCCAACTGTCCTCTACAATGCGCGAAATTGTTTCAGCCCCCATCACGGCATCAAAACGGGCAAGCGCCGTTTGAGTTTGAGCATTTTTCAATGTCATCCCCAATGCTTTTCGCGTGTGGCCGACAAGCAAATCCGCCATATGTGCCACCCGTTTGTCCGACAACGTACATTTTTGCGTAATACCAAACAGGTAATCATTCATCACCCGCACCGATGTTTGCGTACCGGCCGCTTCAGCCCTTTCGCCTTCGACACGCATTTTTTTAAGTGCATCATGGAAATAATAATCACTTAAATACGTCAACAACAATCTGGATTTATCAAATGCTTCCCCATGCGCGGCACAATCCGAAGCATTAAGCATTTTGGCGATGTGGTAAACACGTACAAAATTGTTGTTTGCGAAGGGTTTAGAAGAGGCAAAAATACCTTTCGGATTTGTCAGATTATATTTGTCATTTTCGCCGTCTGTTATCCCTTCGGCCAGCAATTTAACTTCACACGCATCTTTAAAATATTCCACAACATGACAGAAGTTTTCATAACACGCGCGAATACGGCGTCTGTCATTCGAACTGATATTGGGATTCATTTCACACGCTTTATCCAACAACTCGGGCAATTTAAAATCTTTTAACCGCTCTTTTTCGATACCGCTGTCATAAGCTTGTTCCAAATCTGTCATAACGCGGTAAAAAACTTTATATTCTTGCTCCGATAAAAACCCGCAAGTATAATACAAATTGGCCGCATTTGTATCCGTCAAATAAATCAACACATCATCGGGTTCAATGTCTTCGTGCGTTTTGCCGATGTTTGAGGCCATCGTTTGTAAAATTTCTTCGCCGACAGCAAAATCAATTTCATTTAAAGTTTGTTTGGACGGCGGTTCTTTACCCCAAATTTTTTGTAAGAAAGCCTCGCGGTCTTTTTCATCTTCTTTTTGGCGCTTTTCAATGTCCAAAAACTCAATATCTTTTTTGGGTTTTGTTAACAAATCCAACAATTGCAAATATTTTGTTTTTTTAACTTCATCGCCCTTGCATATATGCAAAATGCCGTTTCGTAAATGAACGTCAACGTCTTTTAAATTTGACTTTATCATTTCGGGGGTCATTGCGCCATAATTGTCTTCATAGCAGGCAACCGATTCAAACAATTCACACATAGCCAAAACGCGCGACACAATCTCATCATTGTCAAATGAATGTGTTAAATGACGTAACGCATTTATGGCATTCATCAATGTACCTGACAGAGCATCACTTAAATACACGTTTGCGTCAACAAAGTGTTCGCCCACATCGATTTTTGAAAAATAATTTAAGACGAGTTGATAATTCCTCATTTTGGTATAATCAGACATAAAATCGTATGGCACTTGCCCCTTAACAGCTTCTTTTTCCATATCAAAATAATCTGCCTCGGCCAATTCGCCGCCCGTCNNGTCATATCCGCTTCAATAGCATTGAGTTCAATTGATTTAATCTCAAAAGCCTCTTGCAAATCATAAACGGCATCCAATACCTTTTTGGGAAAACGTTTTTCAATGTCAGCGTCAAAAAAGTTTTCGTAGCTATTTACATCTTCACGTGTCATTAATCCGCATAAGTAATAAAGAGAGGCATACTCAAAATCTGACACAAAATATGCAATATCGCCGGGCGTTAACGGGCGCATCGGCTTTAAGGCGCGCAGTTCAAACAAATGCGTCAACGTGTCTTCGACAATTTTGCGGTCATCGGGGTCTGCTAAGCGTTTTTCAAGTTTCGTATCTTGAAACAAATCGCTGAATAATTTTTTGTCTTGAGCCATTTTAATCTCCTTTATTCTGTACGCGAATGACCCTGTCCGTTACCGTTCGAACGCTGAACAGGTTTAGCTTGTGAACTTATCTTTTTTTGCCGTTTCAATGCGGATAAATGCGGTGCATAGTATTTTTTCATATCCAAAAAGGCCTTATCGCAAGCGGATGCAAAAATATCCTGCCACGGACGTAAGTCTTCCCCTTGCAAATCCAATTCATCAGTGAACTGCGCAAAATGATTCCGCTTGATATCGCGGCGCACAGATTTCACGGCCCGCAACAAATTTTCAGCAACCGTATTGTTATCATAAGGCGTGACTACATCGCGAATAAGCGTTTGAAAATATCTATTCATGTAGACGGTTCTGACCCCCACACCGGGATTTAGCGGATGTTCAGGGACATTGGCCAACATTTCACCCACCACGTGCCGATAGAGTGTTTCAGCCGTTTGACTTAATAACGATTGTGTTTCGCCGCTGACAACAAGCAAATCATTGCGTATTAACATCAGCTCTTCCAAAACATGGCAACACCCTGCCGTTTCATCCGGCGCGTTTGAAAAGATATTTGCTCTTGGCAGATAGTTATCAACATCCGCATGGCGTTTATATAAATTTTGGCCGTTTAAATCAATAAGCGATGCCACCATTGAAATTTGATTTATTCGATATAAATAATCATCAACCAATTCGGGTATCAACGGCAAAGACAATTGTCCCAAAACAGCATGCGGTGTTGCCATCCTGCTGACATCCGCCACGTCGCCACACGCCATGTTTTCTTGCACAGATTGTAACATTTTTTGTTCAATATCCATAGCTTCACCTGCTTGTTCGTCATTAAGCAAGCCGCACAGGTACATCTTTGTCACATAATGAACATAAGGAAAACATGCAACGCGCAATTCCAACAAGTCATTTTTTTGAATTTTATAGGGCATATCCACCAAAGCAACTTGTCCATTCTCGCGATTTTCAATCGGGACACGGTTAATGGAACTCATAATACTTTCAACACAGTCATCAAACGCATTATCGCGATTTTGATAAAGCTCAGCCACATCTAAAACGATTTTGGGGGTCATGGTGTTATTTAGATTGTCACCGTTTTGCTCACTTATATGCCCCGAGCCATATGAAAAAATAGCCGACATCCCCTTATCATGAGTTTCATTTTGATTGCCTTCTTGACGCTTTGGCATTTCGTTGTTTTGTTCACTACCATGCGTTTTGTTATGAGGGATTTCTTTCGACATTGCCAGCTCCATTAATTTTTCTTAAAGCAAGCATAACATCATTCAAACTTTTTGTCAATTTTTTATTTTAATGGTCTCTGTTTTTTTTACACCACGATAGGGCAAAACTTTACACTCCTTTAGAAATGGAAAAATTTTTACCCGACCATACCTTTTTGAAGATTTCTTTAATGGCCACTTGCCTACTCGCCATAAGTGCAGTAGAAATCCTACCCACTTTTTAAAAGCTGACACGAAAAGTCATCTTAACGAGTTAGATAAATTGAAACGGGGTATCTTCACGTAGGCTTTACTACTTGAAGGGTACCCCTTATACAAACGTTTTAGATGAGATATTTTATTTTAGTGAAAAAAAGTTTTAATGAGTTAGATAAAATTATTATGGGAAGCAGCCTGTACATATAGTACCGGTTAGCTTCCCAAAA
>DLOI01000115.1:22030-29145 GCA_002477185.1 Alphaproteobacteria bacterium UBA7488
CCCCCTCCATCCATTCCAAGAAAGCGCCGCCCGCGGCCGATACATAGGTCAATTCGGGTTCAACGCCGGCTTTTTTCAAAGCAGAAACCGTATCGCCGCCGCCGGCAACTGACACCAATTTGCCTTCTTTTGTTAATTTGGCAACTGCCTCGGCGATTTCGTTTGTGGATTTATCAAACGGTTTAATTTCAAATGCGCCAACGGGACCGTTCCAAATCAATGTTTTGCATTTTTTAATCACATCAATGAATTCTTGCGCCGATTTGGGGCCGATGTCCATCAATACTTTGCCGGCCGGCACTTTGTCGGCGTCGGAAACGTGAGCTTCTTGGCCTTCGCCGAATTTGTCCGCCCATGTCAAATCAACGGGCAACACAATAGTACAATTGCCCGCATTTTCCATAATGGATTTAGCGGTGTTAATCATGTCGGGTTCAACCAAGGACCCTTCGCCCATTTGAATGCCTTTTGCCGCCAAGAACGTGTGCGCCATACCGCCGCCGATGCACAGAAAATCCACTTTTTTAACCAAGTTTGCAAGCAATTCCAATTTTGTGNNCGACCCGCCGACCAAAGCCACCGCGGGACGGGAAGGATTGCCAAGTGCTTTATCGAGCGCTTCCAATTCTTCTTGCATTAAACGCCCGGCACCACGCGGCAATAAATGCGCCATTCCTTCGGTAGATGCATGGGCGCGGTGAGCCGTTGAAAATGCATCGTCGATGTAAATATCGATGCCGCTTGCCAAACTTTCGCTGAAAGCTTTGTCATTTTCTTCTTCACCCTTATGAAAACGCAAATTTTCCAACAACAACACATCGCCGTTTTTCATATTTTTAATCATTTCATCACGTTTTTGCCCAATGCAATCATCACAAAATTGAACAGGCAACCCGCTTGCTTTTTCCAAAGCCGGCACCAAAAATTTCAATGAAAATTCGGGGTTGGCTTGCCCTTTGGGACGTCCGAAATGCGATGCGACGATAACGCGCCCGCCTTTAGAGGCAATTTCTTTGAGCGTCGGCACGAAACGTTCAATGCGTGTCATATCGGTAATTTTCCCATCTTTGGCCGGTACGTTCAAATCGGCGCGTACAAAAACGGTTTTGCCGTTAAAATCAAAATCATCCAATGTTTTAAAATTCATGTTGTTCTCCTTATTAATAATATAACCTAATAAATCTGTCCTTAATTTACACTTATTTTGACCTAAAACACAAGATTAATTTTCATTTTTTTAAATTCATGATATACTGTTTTTAAATATTAGCCATTCATAAAAAGGATACACACCATGTTTGACATGTTGGACGATTTAAATGAAATAATGCTTTCCACGCCGTCGGGGTGTTCGTACGCCGTCAAAATATTACTGGATTTGCCAAATTTATATGATTTAAAAACGGCCGAACAACTGACCGATGGCGATAAACAACGCATTCGGTATTTTTCTTCGGATTTAAACCGGACAATTGATAAGCTCCAACGAAACGATGGCTTATTAAAAACCTTATCCGATAAAGGGTACCCCTATGCCCAAGAATTATATATCAAAATATTGGATTTAAAAAAACAATTGCCCGCTAAACGCAAATATATGCTGATGCTGAGCAAAAATCCATACACAGTGAACGGCATCCGCGCCCACATGCGGGCGGAACTTGAAAAGATGGGCATACAAACGCCGGCTTCTCCGGGGGNNAACCCGCCTTAAAAGGCGCCACGTTTTCGGCTTTGAAATATGAAGAGAGCAAACCGCGGACAAACCGGCAAATATTACAGCGTCAATTTGAAAACAACGGCGAACGTTTAATGGATTTAAATAACTTGGATAAAGCTGTCCACTTAAGCCCTTATCTTATCGAAACAATTACCGATATTCAAAGCGATTTTAACCGTTATTTAAAAACAACCCCCATCGAAACACGGCAAGCTTTGGCACAAAAAGGGTATCCGTACGCCCAATTTTTAACAGCTGCAGTTGAACTCCGAAACAGGCATTTTAAAACAGCCCAAGAGTGGCTTGAAACATGCCTTAAAAATCCGTTAACTCGCACGGATTTGCAAGATTTGGCATTGGATACGATGAACAAAATGAACCACGACCCCTCTAACGGGCATGCTAAAGGTTCCACACAAAACGGGCGATGAATCTCCCAATATGTGTCATGGTTGATTTACAAATGGCTTTTAATGTCTGACATATTTTCGGACAATAATTCTTTGGCAGATACGTTCAAAACTGTAGCAATGTTTTGCAACAACAAAATTGAAGGATTTCTTTTGCCGTTTTCAATGGCGGATAAATATGAGCAATCAATACCCACCATTACCGCCAAATCAATTTGGCGCATATGAGCTTGTTTTCTTAATTCGCGAATGTTATGTCCGATTGTTTTTAAAATCATAATATGTTTTATTCAATATCAAAATTCATCATATTTTATATATACCACACATACATATTCCTTACAACAATAAATAGCTGTCTTTTGACAACAAACCGCTTTCAAAACCGCCTGATTAATACTGTTTTTTGAATAAGGCAACAAGAAAATATCGGTTATAAAGTATGGGATAAAAAATTGGTTAGAGGTTCAAATGCACCTAAAAAAGCGTCACGAATGTTTGAATAAAAAGACTTTAAATCAAATTAGAAGAAAGGGCTATGAACGCTCTTATATAGTTTTAACATTTAAACGGCAAAATAAGACGATGAGAATAATCAAGCCTATATTTTACTGGACTAAAACCCATTTTAATGAGTTAGATAAAATTTGAAAAGCAACCTGCACAAACGTATCGGTTAACTTTCCAAAATGGTAACAAAAATCCATTAAAACGAATTTTAAGTGATGGCGGACGGATTATCACGTCCCACATACTTCTTAATTTCCAAAATCTCTTTCGACGCTGCAATAACATCGGATAACATATCTTGCACATTTTCATCCAACAATTTTTTATCTGTGATTTCTTTTGAATAATAAACGCGCAAGGTGGCACCGACAGAACCCGTGCCCGACAAACGGCAAATGAACCGACGGCCGCCTTCAAAATGGATTTCATAGCCTTGGTTTTCGACCTTTTCATGTGTAACGGGGTCTTCGTAATTAAAAATACGCGCTTTCGTTACTTTTAAACCGGCATATTCACCGCCCACCAAAAATGTCAGTTTGTCATTGAGGGCTTGCAACATCGTGTTGGCTGCATCGGCTTCCAATTCCTCATAATTATGCGTCGAACAATAAACGCGGCCATATTTTTCCCAATGTTCGCGCATGATTTGTTCAACCGATTTGCCCGTCATCGCAACAATCGACAGCCAAACCAAAATCGCCCATAAACCATCTTTTTCACGCAAGTGGGATGAGCCGCTGCCGAAACTTTCTTCGCCACACAACGAAATAAGCTTGGCATCCAACAAATTGCCGAAATATTTAAAACCGGTCGGCGTTTCAAAAAGCGGCAAATTTTCGGCGCGCGCAACGGCATCGGTTGCCGTTGAAGTCGGCATCGTACGCGCCACGCCGTACATTTTGCCTTTGTAAAACGGGATACGACCCAAAAACCGTGCCATGACGGCCAGCGAATCGGATGGGTTTAAGAAAAAGCTTTTCCCCAAAATCATATACCTATCGCCATCGCCGTCAGACGCCGCCGTAAGCTGNNCGCTTTGTCCGACGAGGCCAAATCCACCACATGTTTGGCATAGGTCAAATTCGGTTCGGGATGCAAACCGCCGAAATCGGGCAATGGTTTTGCATTCATAACCGCCCCTTCTTAAGCCCCCAACGTCTGTTCAAAAATCCGTTTGGCATAAGGTCCCGTCACGGCGTTCATCGCGTCATAGGCAAACGTAAAATCGGAAGCGAATAATTTTTTGAGCAAATCAAAATCAAAAATTTGTTGCATATATTCCAAATAATCATCGACCGGGTCAATCACTTCAATCGTCATTGAACCGATTTGTTGTTCGCCAAGCCTAGATAAATCAATATCGGGAATATCCACCATCCAATAACGGTCAATGACTTTTGTGCGTTCAATAATTTTGTTGGTCAACGCATCCGGCGCACCCGCCCCGTTTGCAATGTTATATTTGATGCCGAAATCATGGTCGGGGCCGCCCGGGTTATGCGAAGCAGTTAATGCCAATCCGCCGAACGCACCCTTTTTAACAATCAAATGCGACAAAGCGGGCGTTGACAAAATACCGTTTTGCCCGACGACGATTCGCCCGAATTGATTGGCAATCGCCATTTTCATAATGACTTGAATGGCATGGTCAGAAAAATATCGCCCATCGCCACCCAAAATGAGCGTTTTGCCTTCAAACCCTTCCAGCGAATCAAAAATGGATTGCACAAAGTTTTCAACATAATTTTCTTGAGCATACACCTTGACCTTTTTGCGCAGGCCCGACGTCCCCGTTTTTTGATCCATATAAGGTTTTGTTTTAATAGCTTTAATGTCCATTTTGTCTCCTTCAACACACGTTTTTCTTATTCCTATGTATAGCATTACTTTGCCCCGCGCGCAAGGTTTAATGCATAAATAATTTAGACAGAAATCTTGCCGTCCTACTTAACCAGCCTTTATTTTTTGTCAGCGTGCTTACATACAAAAGCATGCATTTATCCCTTGCAATTTTTGCTTGCACCCCCTATATACAAAGAATAAACAAACAAGGAGAAAAGATATGAAAGAAAAGAAAATAACTTCTTCAAAAGAACAAACCGACACGAGCACCACATCGACCGAACAGATGGGTGCTAAAAAACCGGAAAAAATAGAGTTTCAGGCCGAAGTCGCCAAAGTCTTGGACATCGTTATCCATTCGCTTTATTCCAATAAGGAAATCTTTTTGCGCGAATTGATTTCAAATGCATCCGATGCGTGCGATAAGTTGCGCTATGCCCTTTTGACGCATCCGGAATTAGCCAAAGACACGGGCGTATTTAAAATTATTTTAACGCCGGATAAAAAGGATAAAACATTGACCATTACCGACAACGGCATCGGGATGGACAAGAATGATTTGATTAACCATTTGGGGACTATTGCCAGGTCGGGTTCTGCCGAATTTATTAAAATGTTGACGGGCGATAAGAAAAAAGACATGGCGCTTATCGGACAATTCGGCGTTGGGTTTTACGCATCTTTCATGGTGGCCGACAAAGTGGTTGTGCGCACGAAAAAAGCGGGCAATAACATGGGATATAAATGGGAATCCAATGGCGAAGGGTCGTTTACGATTACCGATGACAAAGACGCGCCGTTCGGTACCTCAATTACCCTGTATTTAAAACCGGATGATTTGGATTATTTGGAACCCATCCGTTTGCGCCATTTGGTACGCCAATATTCCGACCATATTTCGATTCCGATTGTGCTAAAAAATGATGGCAAAGAAGAAACGATTAACTCGGCATCGGCTCTGTGGTTGCGCAATAAAACGGACATTACGCCCGAACAATACAAAGATTTTTATCAAAACATCTCACACGCTTTTGATGAACCGTGGATGACATTGCATTACACGGCCGAAGGCGTTATTGAATATACGGCTCTGCTGTTCTGTCCGACAAAACCGCCGTTTAATTTGTTCCAACCCGACCGCAAATCCAATTTGCAATTGTACGTTAACCGTGTCTTTATTTCGGACGATGTGCCCGAATTAATGCCGAACTTTTTGCGCTTTATGACGGGCGTTATCGATACGCGCGATTTGCCCTTAAACGTCAGCCGTGAAATGTTGCAACGCACACCTGCGATGGAAAAAATCCGCAAAGGGATTGTACGGCGCATCTTAACCGAGCTTAAAAAACGTTCCGAAAAAGCCGACGATTACAAAACGTTTTGGGACAGTTTCGGCATTGTGTTCAAAGAAGGTCTTTATGAACCGAGCGAATTTAAAAATGAAATTGCCGAATTGTGTCGTTTCCATTCAACGCGCGGCGAAGAATTGACCAGTTTCGGCGATTACGTCACGCGTATGAAAGCATCGCAAAAACATATTTATTATTTAACCGGCACGGATTTGGCAACAATGCGGGTTAATCCCCAATTGGAAGGGTTTGCCGCCCGCGGAATCGAGGTGTTGTTGTTGACCGACCCGATTGACGAATTTTGGGTGCAAACTTTTTATGAATACCAAGGCAAAAAAATCACGTCCGTTATGCATGCGGGCGATGATTTGGAAAAAATAAAACCCGCCGAATCGGATGAAGGGGAAACATTGCAAAAAGACAAAGCCGATGCCCTTATCAAACAAATCAAAACGATTTTGGGCGATGCGGTGGGCGATGTGCGCACGACCGACCGTTTAACGAAAAGCCCGATTGCGCTTATCACACCCGAAGGGCAAATGAGCATGAATTTGGAACGGTTAATGCGTGCCCACGGGCAAGCCATTAATTTTGCGAGCTCCCGCATTTTGGAAATTAATCCGCGCCATGCCTTGATTCACAAATTGGCGGATTTGGTATCTCAAAATAAAGACCCCGAAAAAGTATCGGATACCATTTGGGTTTTGTACGACCAAACGCTGGTAACTGAAGGCGAACCGATTAAAGACCCGGCAAAATATACCGAACGCTTGTCACGTTTTATCATGGCGGGCTTGTGATAAAAAATATTTTAAAAGGTATAAATAAACGCCCCGTCCTTTGCGGGGCGTTTTTATCAACGGGATTTAACCGTATCTTTCTTCCATACAAATTTTTAAACGCTTGCCGTAAAAACGCGCCAACCGTTTAAATCCCCAAATGTTAATTAATGATATACGCCCCATTTCCAACCGTTGCAAAGTCATAGGCGGTAACCCGACTTGCCGACAGACATCTTCGATAGTCATGCCCAGTTGAGCCCGACATTCAAACATTTCGCGCCCAAATTCTCGGCGCGCTTGATACACTTCTTTATCTTTCATTTTCTTGGCTCCTTCATTTTCTATCGGACATTTTAGCATGTCCTTGTTAAAAAATTTCCCACCTTCAAAATGAAAGGTGGGCGGAGCTCGAAAGCTGATACAAGTACAGCGTGCCTTATTATACCCTTTCGGGTATTATTGGAAATTCCCACAGCTTGTGCTGCGGGCCCCTTTCCACACG
>DLOI01000115.1:29222-29399 GCA_002477185.1 Alphaproteobacteria bacterium UBA7488
GTCGGCGAGTTAATATTATCATAAACAAAAACTATTGTAAAGCAATTTTTTTAGACAATTTGAAAAAAAAGATAATAAAACACGTCTCTTTTGAAGGGGGGCGGAGCTCTAAACAGTTACTCAAACTGCGTGCCTTATTATACCCTTTTAGGTACTATTGGAAATTCCCACAGCTTT
>DLOI01000115.1:29474-29700 GCA_002477185.1 Alphaproteobacteria bacterium UBA7488
CGTGAATAGACAAAAGCTTACCGGCCGACACCCATCGGCAAGTAAATATTATCATAAATAAAAACGATTGTAAAGCGATTTTTAGACAATATGGCAAAATTTATAGTAGACCGTTTAAAACACTTATTTTTCAATCGCGATGATACGGATGGCCATCCAAAATGGATTTAACGCGGTAAATTTGCTCAGCCAAAACCACGCGCGCCAACATGTGCGGCATTGTCAT
>DLOI01000115.1:29751-31262 GCA_002477185.1 Alphaproteobacteria bacterium UBA7488
AAAAGCAACGTCCGCCACACCGCTGTCCTGCCACGCGGAAATTTTAGCCGCCAATTCGCGTGATGACAATAATTCGCCGCTTTCATCCAGCGCGATAATTTTCGCCCCCGCCGGAGTGGATGCCAACAACAATTCCGATTCGGCCATCTTTAATTGGTCACCCGTAAGCGCGCGTTTTTCTTCAAATTCTTTAATCGTAACGGGCCATCTTGTTTTTTTAATATACTCGTTTATTAACGCTTCTTCGGGCGATTTCTTTTTCATTTTGGATATAGCGCAAATATGTATATGCATGAAAACTCCTCTTAAAAATGATAGGAAATTATACGCTTAAAACCGCTGCCGTGCAAGACAAGATATTTAAAAAGAGCGTGAATTGCCATCAATCAAAGTCAAAATAATATTTAAAGGAACAAGAAAATAAAAGCGCCGTGTAGAGAGAACTACATAAGCGAAATATTTTCACCGAAAATTTAAGCATTATTTTGATGAGGTATATAAACCCATTTTAAGTGATTAAGAATCAAGAAAAAGCCGACCGCTGTGTACACTTTAGTACATAAGGAAGGCTTTTTCGAGGATAATTAACTCTTAAAATGGGTTTATTTAGATGGCGTAATCAAACTCCTCATCAGCCTCTTCAATCAACTGGTCCAACGACTCACGCGTTTCTTCTTTGTAGCCTGCGGCTTTTTCTTTTAATTCTTGAACATCTTTGCCGATTTTTTTCAAATCGGGTGCTTTGAGCTTGCCTTGTTCATAGGACTTAATATCGCTTTGAATATTCTCGGGCAAAATACTTTGCAACCATTCGGCGGACAAATGCACATACGGCATCGTGATATTGTCCTTGTCAGCTTGTTCCAACTGCTTGTCGGACAAAACCATCGACGCGCCGATGTACACAATCGCTATCAATAACCAGGCGCGAAAAATACCGAAAGCAAATCCCAAAATACGGTCCAAACCGCTCAGCGAACTTTCACGCAAACGACTGGCCACATGGGCATTTAAAATGGTCATTACAACCAATACGGCCAATGCGATAATGGTCGCGCCGACCAATCCTGCAATGGCTTCATTTTCAATGACCTTGCCCATAATCGGGTGGACATAGGCATAGCTGTACAGTCCCACCAATGCGGCCAAAACCCAAGCCGTGATGCCGAGCAATTCGCGCACCAAACCGCGGTACAGCGCAAAGATAATCGATAAAACAACAACCCCGATGACAACTAAATCAATAATTCCCATTAACTGTTACCTTTCATAAATAAATCCACCAACGTTTTTAAATTGCCGATTTCGATGATTTTCATATCCGACCGATTCGTCTTGGCAGACGTACGCCGCGGCGGAATNNCTTCAAAACCCAATTTGTGCGCTTCTTTTAAACGCAAATCCGGCTGAGGCACCGCACGCGATTCGCCCGATAATCCGATTTCCCCGAATACGACCATATCCGCCGGGACGGGTTTGCCGGCTAACGAGGATATCACCGCCGCCGCGCG
>DLOI01000106.1:0-182 GCA_002477185.1 Alphaproteobacteria bacterium UBA7488
ATGCGCTTGGCAATGATGGCCAAAATTGACCGCGAAGATTTTTTGGAAACATATCAAAATTCAGAAATGGATCCAAGATGGCTGGCTAAAATAAAAAAGAAAACGTCCAAAGGTTGGAAAACATTTTTGGAAAAATATGAAACGGAAATTAAGGATATCCGTGGTGCCATTCAGGGCATTGC
>DLOI01000106.1:204-430 GCA_002477185.1 Alphaproteobacteria bacterium UBA7488
TAACAACCATTAAAAAAGGCCGCCAAGAAACAAATAAAGCCAAGCAAGAAATGATTGAAGCCAACTTGCGCTTGGTTATTTCGATTTCCAAAAAATATACAAATCGAGGATTGCAATTCTTAGACTTGATTCAAGAAGGCAACATTGGTTTGATGAAAGCCGTCGATAAATTCGAATATCAACGCGGTTATAAATTTTCAACATATGCGACATGGTGGATTCGCCA
>DLOI01000106.1:449-6418 GCA_002477185.1 Alphaproteobacteria bacterium UBA7488
CATTCCGGTGCATATGATTGAAACGATTAATAAAATGTTGCGCACCAGTCGTCAGATGTTGCTTGAAACCGGCCATGAACCGACACCTGAAGAATTGGCTCCGCGCATTAATATGTCAGTTGAAAAAATCAAAAAAGTTCTTAAAATCGCCAAAGAGCCGATTTCTCTTGAAACGCCTGTGGGTGATGAAGATGATTCGCATTTGGGTGATTTTATTGAAGACAAACAAACGATGCAACCTTTGGAAGCAGCCATACAAACGAATTTGCGCCAATCTTGCACCGCGGTTTTATCAACGCTGTCTCCGCGTGAAGAACGCGTCTTGCGTATGCGTTTCGGTATCGGTATGAATTCGGACCATACTTTGGAAGAAGTTGGTTTGCAATTTGCCGTTACACGTGAACGTATCCGGCAAATTGAAGCAAAAGCTTTGCGTAAACTCAAGCACCCCAGCCGTTCACGCAAGTTGCGCAGTTTCTTGGAAGAAAATTGATTTTACTATAGCTTAAGAGATTTTTAAAATAAAGCCGATACAATTCAAATAAAAAGCGCTGAAATTAAGCGCTTTTTTTTATTCTTTACAATATATTAGAAGATGCTGCCTGCCCCCGATATTTAAAAGTCAACTTAAATATCTTTGGGTGACATTGACTCAGGCATTTTAACTAATTTATAAAGCGGGTAGGTTCCGAAAAGAATAAACAGTCCCATGTAAACATAAAACGCTTGGCCCATATCCATGCCATCTAATAAGAATTTAAATAAAATAAGGACAATGCCCGTCGCCAATCTAGACATCATCGTATTGACGGATATAACGGTTGAACGAATGTCCGATGTTACCAAAGTATGAATTCGGCTGACACTGGACAAAGTAAATGTTAACTGAATCCCAATTACAAAACAAATAAAAATAATTAATGCGAAATTAATATAGACCGACTGTATTTTTAACATCATTTCGGCTATAAAATAACATAAAATAATACTGGCATATAGCAAAATACCCAACGATTTTAAGGTAAAATAACGCATTGTGGTTTGCAAGAAAAAGGATGCAAGCGCTCGAAAAGCATGATTGAAAAAATAAACAACACCAAATAATCCGACCGGAATAAGTGCTGCTTGCATTAACGGTTGAAAACTCCATACAAAAATCATGGTTGATGCGACGGCAATAGCAGAGTAAAAAACATAATATTTAATTTTTGCATTGGTGAAAACGTTTGTTGTAATGCGGAATAAATCAATATATTTTTCTTTAAAAGTCATTTGAACTATCCTGAACGATGGGACATTAGGCAAGAAATAAAGCATTGATAAAGCTATTGAATTCATTATCAATTCANNTAAAATACCAAATTCTTCATATAATAATGATCCGGCGATGGAGGCAAATGCCGTTCCCAAAGACATATAAAAATTAAATCGGCCATAGCGTTTAAGCATACCGTTTGCTTTACCTTTGCTTTTTAATAAATCATATATATAACCGTCCGCTACGCCAGATAAAAAAGCTTTGGAGGCGGCATAAAGCAATTCTCCAACTAATACAATCCAATAACCGTCNNTGAATTGATAATGAATTCAATACCACAACAACAAACGCGCAATGAATAAAAGATATGATAAAATCAACATTTTTTTGCGTGAAAACCAATCGGCAATATAGCCGGCCGGTATTTCAAATAAAAGAGCAGCAATGGAAAATATCCCTTGAAATAAAAAATAGTCACCCTTTGTCAAACCATTGGCTTGATAAAATAAGAGCATAACGGGCAACATTAGGATTTGCGTTTGAAAAAATATTGACCAATTTAAAACTTTGAGGGGATCTTTTAACATATCTTTCCTTTTAATAATATTTAAAAATCATAAAGGATAATTCAAACACTGTCAAGGAAAGTTTAAAAATGAATAAAAAACCCCTCTCATAAATGAGAGGGGTTTTATAAATCATAAATTAAGATTCCATTTCTTTTTCAATTTCGGAAATTTCTTCTTTAATGCGCAATTTTTGACGTTTATAATCATTGATTTTGATATCGTCCGGATGCGGGCGTTGATTTTCTTCAGCGATTAACGTGTCCAATTCTGCGTGTTTTGCCTTTAAAGCAGCCAAATGTTTAATAATTTTTTCTGTTGTCATGATCCTGTCTCCTTCTACACATTCATATTATATAATGAAACTGTTTTTAACGCAAGAGATTATCTCTCACCTATATAAATCCCCAAGCTTTGTGCCACTTTAACCATTTCGCCGTTTACATCAACTGGCGAATTACTGATTTTCAAAACTTGGTTCAAATCCATATCGATAATTTTACCGTTTTGGTGGCAAACAACACGATTGGTTTTGCCTTCGGACAATAATTCAACAGCCTTAACAGCAAAAGCCGATGCCAAAATCCGATCTTCAGCAACTGGAGTGCCGGCCCGTTGAATATGTCCTAGAACATTTGCCCGCGCATTAAAACCATCTTTGGCCAAACGGCTGACAAAATATTCTGAAACGCCTCCGAATTTACCTGCACACGAATACGAATGTTTGCCGTCGGGTGTTTTAATGCCTTCTGCAACAACCATAACGCTATGGCGTTTACCGTTTGCCTGAGCTTCTTTCAAGCGTTTGACAACTCCTTCATATGTGTAAGGTATTTCAGGGATTAAGGCAACATCGGCAAACCCGGCAACAGCCGATTCTAAAGCCAAATGCCCTGCTCCGCGTCCCATGACTTCGGCAATCAGTACACGATGATGACTGGCCGCAGTCGTATTTAATTTATCGAGCGCATCGGTAACAACTGCGCGTGCTGTCGCAAAACCGATAGCCAAATCAGTACCGGGAGCATCATTGTCAATCGTTTTGGGAATACCTATCATTGAAATACCGGCCATTTTGCAAAACTTACTGACAATTGCCATTGAACCGTCACCACCTATAACAACCAAAGCGGACAAACCAAGTTCTTCGACAGCATCTTTAAAACGTTGATTTAATTGTTCGTTGGTTAATTCTTCATAAGTGCCATCGGCGCGTTCTTGCAAATTGGCATTGCCGCTGCTGTTTGTACCAAGCATGGTACCGCCGAGCGTTGCATATGGAAATTCGAAATCAGCCATGGTTAATTTTTGATAGCGCATCGGCCGAACGAATAAACCGTCAGTGGCATTGTGTATGCCCAAAACTTCCCAGCCTTTTTTAATTGCGCCGAGCGTTACGCCGCGAATAGCCGCATTCAACCCCGAACAATCTCCGCCGCTGGTCAAAACACCAATTCTTTTCATTGCTGTCATTGTTCTACTCCTTAAATTTTATTGGATGAAATGGTTATACAAGTTTTCGATAATTTTTGCAAAGGAAAAAATGCATTATAATGAAAAGTTTTTCCCAAGATAAGTTCTGCGTACATTTTCATCGGTAATAATTTCGGTCGGCGTACCTTGTTTTAATACGACACCGTCATGCAAAATATAAGCGCGGTCAATAATGCCCAATGTTTCGCGCACGTTGTGGTCGGTGATTAATACACCCAAGCCACGGTTTTTAAGTTGAGCAACTAAATCTTTAATTTCTCCGACGGCAATCGGGTCAATCCCTGCTAACGGTTCATCTAATAAAATAAAGGACGGACGGGATGCCAAAGCCCTAGCAATTTCCAAACGACGCCGTTCCCCGCCCGATAAAGCACGGGACGGCGAAAACCGTAAATGTTCAATGGAAAACTCTTTTAAGAGCGAATCAAGTTCCTGTTCGCGTTTTTCGGCATTTTCTTCAACAATTTCCAAAACGGCGCGAATGTTGTCTTCTACATTTAAACCGCGAAAAATAGACGCTTCTTGGGGTAAATAACCAACCCCTAAACGGGCTCGGCGATATACCGGGAAAGACGTAATATCAATGCCATTTAAATAAATTTTGCCTGACCCCGGTGCAATCAAACCCGTGACGCAGTAAAAACAAGTTGTTTTACCTGCGCCATTCGGCCCCAATAATCCGACCGCTTCACCCTTTTCGACATATAAAGATACATCTTTTAAAACGGTGCGTTTTTTATAGCTTTTGCTTAAATTTTCAACAACCAATCCCCGTCTGCTTTCCATATTTTCCCCTGTTTTCCTGTTTTTTTTCTTTTCCATTTCAAATATTTATTAATTTGTCTTAACTTGGCTTAAATCCGATGGAATTAAAGTTCCTTTAACGCGTCCACCCGTGCCATCTAGTTTCTTTTCCGACGTTAATGAATTGACCCCGGTTTTAAGATTTAAAGTTACCACATCCCCTTTTGCGCTGTTTTGACCCTGCCTTAAAACAACATTTTCTTTCATTGTGATAATCCCGGTTGTGGGGTCATAGTTGCCTTTATCACCCGTGATTGTCTGTTCGTTATTGGTCGCAACAACATTCCCAGAAGCTTCAATACGATCAATTTTATCTTCGCCGGCTTGTGTTTGTTTTTTGTAATATAAAACCATTTTATCGGCCGTAATTGTTTGATTATTTTGTAAAACCTTTACATCATCTATTGCAGTAACAGTTGCATCTATTTGATTGATTTTTAAACCATTTTTCGTATATACATCAATCGGCTCTTTTTGTGAAGTTATAATGGTATGCGTTTGATCTTTAAAATCAATGTTATTCCCTTTATTATATAAAATAAACCCTCCGCTGGCATCTAAACGCCCATCGGGGCCCGTAATCTTTATCGGCGTCCTGCTTTCCATTGTATCGGCCTTATAATCGCATACAACTTTTGTTGAAACTGCCTTCCATCCGGTATCGGTTGTTGCTGTAACTTCTTCATCAAAATACAAATATTCGTCTTTTTGAAAGGCCAACCCATATGTGGTAACGGCGTTTAAAACAACGCCAGAGGCCATTTTATACAAAGCTTTCGGATCTAAAAGTGTTATAATCTGCTTAGCCGGATCCGTTTCTTGGACAGACGAAGCCGTAATTGTCATCGGTTGGTTTTTATCATCCTTGGAAAAAAATCGAACGGCTTGCATATCAATCTTAGCCCCTTTGATGGCTGTCGAAGGTTTGCTTGGCAATGTAAATTTGTCCTTTTGTTCGGTCAAAGCCGGCCAAACCAACATAACCGCAGCAATTAAAAAGGCGAAAATCGGCAAACTTCTTTTAAAAATTTGCACGCGGCGCGAATGAATCTTAATTTTTAGTAATCGCCTTGTAAACATAAGATGTCCTATACGACTCCTGCTTGTAATAAATGATGAATATGAAGCAGTCCAATGGGCTTATTATCAGCATCCACAACAAAAATATTGGTAATACCGTTGGCATTCATCAAACCGACAGCCTCGGCTCCCAATAAAGTCGGCGCAATGGTACGCGGCTTTTTCGTCATAATTTCTTCTGCCGTTTTTGTGACCAAATCTGCCGACATATTTCGCCGCAAATCGCCGTCAGTAATAACGGCGATTAAGGCGCCTTGTTTATTCACCACGCCGACACATCCCAAACTTTTGGCCGTCATAACAACCAAAGCATCAGACATCGGCGTCTCCGGCTCAACCAACGGCAAAGCATCGCCTTTAGCCATAATATTTTCAACCTTTAATAGGACATTTCCCAATTTTCCGCCGGGATGATGATCCTTAAAATCTTGTTTCGTAAAACCACGTTTTTCAACCAAAGCAACAGCCAAAGCATCGCCCATTGCCATCGTCATTGTTGTTGATGTCGTAGGAGCCAACCCCAACGGACATGCTTCAGGAGCTTTAGATGCATCGGGGATTAGCAACACCAAATCTGCAGCTTTAGCCATTGAGCTTTCCGCTTTGCTTGTTATAGCAATCATTGGGATACCAAAACGACGGGAATACGTGATAATATCGCCCATTTCCCGGCTTTCCCCAGAATTGGAAATAGTAATTAACAAATCGTCCTTTGTAATCATGCCCAAATCGCCATGGCTGGCTTCCGACGGATGCACAAAAAAAGC
>DLOI01000106.1:6426-12743 GCA_002477185.1 Alphaproteobacteria bacterium UBA7488
CATTGTGGCAGCAATTTTTTGCCCCACATGGCCGCTTTTTCCCATACCGGAAATAATAACGCGCCCTTTGTTATCTTTAATCGGACAAATCATTTCAACGGCGGCAACAAAAGCATCACCAAAACCGTTTTGCATGATACGCAGACCATTGATTTCAGTTTCAATGGCATGAATGGCTGAATTAACAATTTGTATGGGGGTCATTTTTTCTAGTGCCTTTCATTAATGATGTGCAAAAATATCAGGTTCGTCAAACGACAACAGGTCGAGTTTCGCCCGCGTTCCCAAAAAATTAAAACATTCTTGAGCCAACTCATAGCGGCCTTCCCTTTTTAATAGTTCATCCAATTTATTTTTAAGAGCATGCAAATAAAGCACGTCCGTTGCGGCGTATTGCATTTGTTCATCGGATAGTTCTTTGGCGCCCCAATCCGAAGTTTGTTGTTCTTTTGACAATGTAGAGCCCAACAAGTCGTAACAAACATTTTTAAGACCATGAAAAGATGTATACGTACGACAGAGTTTCGAAGCGATTTTCGTACAATAAACCGGATGAACCATAACCCCCAAATCATTCAAAATTTTGGCAACGTCCATACGGGCATAATGGAAAATTTTTAAAACTTTTTCATCAGTCATCAGTTTTTTTAAATTTGGGTATTCTTTCCCCGGAATAATTTGGACAAGATAAGCATTTCCTTTCCCATCGCCCAATTGAACCAAGCATAAACGGTCTCGGTGCAAATCAAGCCCCATCATTTCACAATCAACCGCTACCGATTCGTCAAAAGACAGGTCGGCGGGAATGTCGCCTTTAAATAATTTTATATTTGTCATGTCGTTTCCTTAAAAAAACTGCATCAGATTCAATTGTTATACATCATCAAATTCAAAAAATCAATATAAAAAAACAGCCCGTAACAGGCCGTAGAATGATTTCGCTCAGTATAATTTTTTGGTGCCCAGAAAGGGACTCGAACCCCCACACCGTTGCCAGTACCAGCACCTGAAGCTGGCGCGTCTACCAATTCCGCCATCTGGGCAATGACACGAGGAACAATAACTCGCCTTTAAGAAAAAGTCAAGTGAAAATATTTTTATAGCGATGAAAGGAAATCTTTATCCTTATGAAGAATAAAAAATTTACATGCAACCATTTCAATTTTTTCATTAAAAAAACGATTAAGAGGTCCTTCTTTTTTATATTTTTCATATGGTTTTAAACAATCCTGCTTGAAATGTCAAAAAAAGCTTTCAAATTTAAGTAAAATATATTAATATAGAGCCAGAAAAGGAGAATACCTATGCAAAATAAATCAACAAAATCCACTCATAATTCAAAAACATCGGCTAAAAAGGCCATTTCTTCTTCCCGCAAAAATATTCAGGCTACATCCGATCAAAGTGCAAAAAAAACAACTGTCTCTGATACGCAAAAGCCTGCATCTTCTTCTCATGTCGATTTATCCTGGAAACGATATTTATTACCATCCATACATCCTGAAGGCCTTAAAATATTAGGATTTATGTTCGGCATTATCTTGGTTTTCGGTCTTTTGGTTCCGTGGATATGGTTTATCGGAGCTCCCCTGCTTATTTTCACCTTTTATTTTTTCCGTAATCCCGAACGCGTTACGCCTAAGGGCGATAATCTTATTATTGCACCGGCGGATGGTATCGTTAGCGATATCAAGGCCGTTGTTCCGCCCAAAGAATTGGAATTGGGGTCCGAACCGCTTACCCGTATCAGCATTTTTATGAGTGTTTTTTCCGTCCATGTAAATCGTGCGCCCGTTTCGGGTACGGTCAGCGCTTTGAACTACCGTCCCGGCAAATTTGTTTCGGTTGCCGATAAAGATAGTGAAGACAATGAACGCCAAGAAATCTGCATTACAATGGATAATGGGACAAAAATCGGTTTTATCCAAATTGCCGGCTTAGTCGCAAGACGTATTTACTGCCCATTGCATGTTGGGGAAAAATTAAAGGCTGGCGAGGTCTTTGGCATGATTCGTTTTGGTTCCCGTTTAGATGTCTTCTTGCCAAAAGGTGTTGAACCCAAAGTTATGCTGGGTCAAGTATCTGTTGCCGGCGAAACAGTTTTGGCTGAATTTAATGGTAAATAAAAATGAAAAAGAAAATTACACATAAAAAATCATCAGACATTCAAAAAATGCCTGTTTTAACAGAACGTGAAATTCACTTGCGTAAATTTTTCCCGAATGCCATTACAATGACCGCTTTAGCGTTTGGCGTATCGTCATTAAATATGTCGTTTTGGGGACGATGGGATATGGCCGTTATTTTCATTTGCTTGGCGGCCGTTTTTGATTTTTTGGACGGTGGTGTTGCCAGATTATTACATGTTGAATCAAAATTCGGCGCTCAACTGGATTCCTTGTCCGATTTTGTCAGTTTTGGCGTAGCGCCCGGTTTTTTAATGTACCAGTGGACAATGGATCATGATACGCGAATCGCTGTTTTGCAAAATGTTGCCTTTAAATCCGATGCCGTCGGTATCTATTGGGGTGTTGCATTGTTTTTGGCTATGTGTAGTGCCATGCGTTTGGCGAGGTTCAATTCAATGTTGGATGCCGAACAACCACAAGCTCCCTATTGGAAAAACTTTTTCATGGGAGTCCCGNNGGCCCCTGCCGGTGCCGGATTGGCTATCTTGCCGTTGATTTTATCGATGGCTACAAATGATTATGTCACTTTCTTCCGCTCACCTATATTTGTCAGCTTCTTCTTAGTTCTTTCGGGTGTTATGATGGCCAGTCGTATTCCGACGATTTGTTTGAAACATATTCATTTTCCCGAAAACATTATGATTTATGTACGTATCGCAAGCTTATTCATATTGGCCTGTTTATTGACATTTCCATGGATAGCTTTAAGTGCCATCGGTGTAGCATATGTCGTTTCAATACCCTTCGGCATCGGGTACTTTAACTCGCTCAAAACGGATTATGAAACCAAACAAGGGAGGAGCAAATGAAAAAACATATTTTATTGTTATCGGGAGCGTTGTTACTAATCAGCTCGACTGCATTTGCTCAATTGGCAGCTAACCCTTGGGAAAATAAATCCGCCGCGCAAGATAAAGCTGAGCGAGTCGTTTACAAATCCAGCCCTTCCCTGCCAGGCAACGAAACATTGGATACTTGGCAACCGCCCGAACTTGGATATGTGGGTGATAAAACCATTTGGACAACAGACCGCGGTCAAGATAAAATTGCACCCGATGCCAACATCACGAACGTTTTGTTAATGACTCAACATTTACGCAACATGGGTTATCAAATCCCGGACGGTTTGGATAAAGTTATCACAACCTCGCCCGCTTGGGTGCGTCAACAAATTGTTGAATCAATGCGCATGTTGCAAAGTTCGGGTAACCCTGTTGCAACGGCTTCAAACGGTTTTGCTAAAATCTTCGAAAGCCATACGGGTTTGTCTTTAGATAACCTGATTATGAATTCAATTCGCATTATTGATGCCAGAAGGTGAGGATATTTAACATGAAAAAACTTACATTGGTTTGTGCCTTAATACTTTGTACAGCGCGTTTACAAGCTGCCGAAATGTCATATACCAATGTATCTAAGTATATGTTAAACAACGCTTATGTCCAATCGCCCGTTTATACAAAAAAAATGTTCCGTTCCATTCGTGAAACGGATACTTACAATTATCAAGCGCAATTGGCTGAATTAGATATGCTCAAAGAAAATCGTCAGATATCAACGCGTGAATATAATGAGAAAAAGGCAGCCTTAGAAAGGGAGTATCAAAAAGTTTACGGTCAATTTAATCCGGCAGCTCAAGCCGGCACTATAAAACAAACGCCGGTGGAATCTTTCTACTATGGCGCAATGGAGCCGGGAAAGCGTTTAAAATTGATGTCATTATCCTCTCAAGAATTAACCGATGAAGAACGAGGCATGCCTACCCCACAACTACCGATCGCACAAACACCATCAAGTACGGTATCTCAAACGCAAACAGTTCAAAATCCGCCTAATCGACGTTCCATTTTGCATTTACAAGCCCAAGCCCTCTATGAAGATAACATGGCGGATATAACAACCCAGCCTTCTTCCCGCCCCCTTGTAACACCTAAGAAAAACGTATTAGGTAAAAAAGCCATTCCCGTTAAAATAGGAGCTTTTTAAAATTCGCTTATGAAAAAAGTCCAAAAGCCTGCATATAAAACGGCCTCCCCGATAATTATCCTTGTCCGCCCTCAACTTGCCGAAAATATCGGCATGGTTGCACGGGCTATGATGAATGCCGGCTTATATGATTTGCGATTGGTTTCCCCACGTGAAAATCATTTAGACGAAAAAGCCGTCGCGGCCAGTTCGGGAGCGGCCGTTATTTTAGAAAATGCAGAAGTTTTTGAAACTTTGGATAAGGCAATTGCCGATACAAATTATGTTGTGGCAACGACGGCACGCGCACGTAATATGGCGAAAACGGTTCATTTCCCGACAGAGGCGGCAAATCTGTTGAACGAAAGGCTAAATAACAACCAAAAATGTGCCATTTTATTCGGTGCCGAAAGAACGGGATTGGAAAACCAGGAAATCGTGATGGCTGATGAAATTATCGAAATTCCACTTAATCCGCTACACACATCATTAAATTTATCTCAAGCAGTTTTAATCGTCGGTTATGAATGGTTTAAATCGCGTCATAATCCGACAATTCATAAAGATTTAGGTAGCGGTCAACCCGCGACTAAGGAAGAATTGGAAATCTTTTTAACCAAATTGGAAAATGAACTGACAACTCGGGGTTATTTTAGATTTATCGATAAAAAAGAACGCATGCAGCGCAATTTACGTAACATTTTTACGCGCAATGGATTAACTGCTGCAGAGATAAAAACGCTGCACGGCGTTTTGAATGATTTGATTAAGAAAGGATAATATATGATTAAAACCGCTGAAGCAATTTCAATCGGGCACCCGGATAAAACGGCCGATTTTATTACAAGTTTTCTGTTAGACAGATTTATTGAATCGGATAAAAACGTCAAATATGGTGTTGAAGTAATGGTTAAAGACAACACGGTTGTTTTGGGCGGCGAAGTATGCGGCAAAGTGGATTTCAAATATGTCGAAAAACATGTCAAAGAAGCTCTGCGCCAAATCGGTTATGATGAAAGTTATGCCAAAATTTGGGGCGATTGTGCAATTAACATCAACAAAATTAAAGTCATCAATCTAATTGGTTTGCAATCATGCGAAATTAACCAAGGTGTTGAACAAAACGGTTGGGGCGACCAAGGCATTTTTGTCGGCTACGCATGCAAAGGTCCGAATATGTTGCCCAAAGAATTGTATTTAGCCAAAAAATTAAATCGTGATTTATATGAATTGGCTCGTAAATCCGATAATTTAGGATTAGACATCAAAACACAAATTACACTGAATACTTTGGGGAAAATCGAAACGGCAATTGTGGCTATCCCGATGTTGACACCGATAGATTTAACGGATTTTATCATTCATTCTTTAGGCGAAAAACCCGCAAATATCATTGTCAATGGTACGGGTGCCTACACGCGCCACTCAGCTATAGCTNNGGGGTAACCGGCCGCAAATTGGCTTGCGATTTTTATGAAGGTGCCTGCCCTGTCGGTGGCGGCAGCCCTTGGACAAAGGACGGGACAAAGGCGGATTTGACACTCAATTTATATGCCCGTGCTTTGGCAAAACAATACTTAGAAGACAACGATGAATGTTTTGTATACCTATCCTCTTGTATCGGTCGGTCAGAATTGCCCAGCAGTGTTTTAAAAACAATCAAAGATGGCCAAGTAACGGTAGAAAACTTATACATCAAAAAAACACCGAAAGATTTAATTGAAGAATTTAAACTTAATACGCCCGTTTTTGCTAAATTGTGTTTAGATGGGCTGGTTTAAACAGCTTTGATAAAATTATTTTTTGGGGGCGTATCGGCAAACAAAACTGGTGCGCCTTATTTTAAGATTTTGAAAGTATTTTGTGTAAAAACTCTTTAAAACTGCCATTTGATAATGCCAAAACAGCATTAAAATTATCGTTTTCTTCAACTTTATTTTTACGCGTGTGTGAACATTTAGAACATTTGTGCACAATGTACCGTTGTCCGTTTTTGACATCCAACGCATTGGCATACATTATGCCGCCACACGTCGAAGCCCTATCGCCCGGGTTAATATCCACATGCTTGCTGGATAAACATTTCGGGCAATGGTTTGTATATCCGTTGCCTTTGACAAAGGTGCCACAAACTTCACACGTGGCAGTTTTAAAGAGTTTTTA
>DLOI01000106.1:12851-13025 GCA_002477185.1 Alphaproteobacteria bacterium UBA7488
GCGGCGGCTAACATGGCGCCGTCTGAAATAGGCAAGCGCACGGAAATCTTTTTATAATCGGCCATCAACTGTTTTTGAACGGCGTATAGTAAATCATCTAATCCTTGTCCCGAAATTGCAGAAATCGGCCATTGACCAGATTTGTGTGCCGAACGGTTAAGGACACACTGGCGT
>DLOI01000106.1:13132-24030 GCA_002477185.1 Alphaproteobacteria bacterium UBA7488
GAGAATAATCGCGCACATGAATAATGACGTCGGCTTCCAACACTTCTTCTAAAGTTGCCCGAAATGCCATAACAAGTTCGGTCGGCAAATCCGAAATAAAACCAACCGTATCGGATAAAATAATATTTTGACCGTTTGGCAAACGCACTTGCCGCATCGTGGGGTCTAAAGTCGCAAATAATAAATCTTGTGCGAACACATCAGCCTTAGTCAATTTATTAAAGAGCGTTGATTTGCCTGCATTGGTGTATCCGACTAAAGCCACAATCGGGAAAGGAACACGTTTACGCGCTTTTCGATGCAAATCGCGCGTTTTTTTTACCTCTTCAAGTTCTTTTTTAATTTTGACAATATCTTCATCAATTAAGCGGCGGTCCAATTCAATTTGAGTTTCGCCGGGACCTCCTAGAAAACCTGACCCACCACGTTGCCGTTCCAAGTGTGTCCAAGAGCGCACTAACCGCGAACGCGCATAGGTTAAATGCGCCAATTCGACTTGTAAAACGCCCTCTTTCGTTCTGGCGCGCTGTCCGAATATTTCCAATATCAATGCCGTTTTATCAATAACTTTTGTATTCCATGCTTTTTCAAGGTTACGTTGTTGTAAAGGGGAAAGAGCCGTCGTCATAATAACAACATCCACTTGATTTTGCGAAATTATTTCCTTTAAACGTTCAATTGTCCCGCCACCGATATATGTTGCCGGTTTGATTTCACGTACGGTAAAGTATTCACTGTGCACAACATCCAAATCAATCGCTTTGGTTAAAGAAACGGCTTCTTCCAATTTTGATTGCGGGTCGCGCAACGCGGTATCCGTTTTAATAACGGGCAGTAAAACAACAGCTTTTTGACTCAAAATATATCCTTTAATTAAACAAAATGTTTTTCATCTTTTTATAAATTTCTGTGTTGTCAAATGTCCCGTTAAATTGAGATTGCCGCGCTCCATATGCAAACATCGGGATATCAACACCTGTATGTTTATTAGTAGTAAAGGCACACGCCTCTGTCAAGCCGCCCGTTTCGTGATCGGCCAAAACAATTAATGTCGTATCTTTATTTTTATTAATAAAATCATATACTAATTTAACAGAATTATCAAATTCCTTTAACTCTTTTTGCATATTTTTTAAATTCTTTTTATGGGATTCAACATCAATATTTGCCCCCTCAATCATAATAAAAAATTCTTTACCTGACTGCGAAGCGGCTGTCAAAATGTCCGCCGTTTCTTGTTCAATATTTAGGACAGCAACATGGATATCCATTGATTTTTGAGCTTGTTCTAATTGAGCTTCGATTTCATCAGCCCCTCGCCTGTTTTTCGTGTGGGCATAAAAAGCAGAAGGCGTGGCGCCCGTTCGAATGTCCGTTGAAACGATACCGACAAAGTACCCCTTTTGAATGGCTTCTTCGGCAATCGTCAAACAATTTTTGCCATTTGGCAAAACGCTGAGCCACCCGTTATTCGTTTTTTGACCGCAAGCATAGGCCGTTGCNNGGCGCCGATGAATCGGTTGTAGCATTATCAAACGATTTCGTTTCAATTTTGCCTTTAACCGGCAAAGTTTCCATAAATAAGTTACGTTCGGCACATTTCAAATGGTTAAATCCCATTCCATCACCAACCATTAAAATGACATTAGATGCCAAAGCGGATAAAGAAAAAAAGAATGTTAAAACAAAGGCAAATTTATTCATGAGGTTGTTCTTCTTTCAATGAAACTATTTGGGCGGGCATTATTGTTGAAACGGCATGTTTATAAACAAGTTGCGTGTGTGCATCGCGACGCAAAAGAATGCTGGTATCATCAAAGTCGGTTATGATACCTTGCAATTTAACGCCATATTGCAAAAAAACCGTAACAGCCAATTTTTCATTCACCAATGTTTGTAAAAATTCGTTTTCTATTCTTAGGACAGTCATTTTTTTCCTTTTCAGTTGCTTTGATATATCATAATTAATGACATTTTGCAACGCTTACTTCCATAAAACCTGAATCCGGGCAAATTCAACCTCACCTGTTTTATTAAACAGCTGATGAATTGTTCTGTTGTCTTCAATTTGTGTTTTAATACAAATTTCATCCGTGATAAGAGCCGGCTTTTTAAATATAATCTGCAACTCTTTTAATTGATATTGTTGAACAAATTCCGGCGGCAATCCGTCATAAATCAATGTCGGATACACGGCATTGTTAACATGTTTGTATAGGTCAATATCATCGTAGCGTACCGTTACACATTTTTCAAAATCAACACGTTCAATGGCGTTTATATTTTGAAAGCAAGATTCAAAAGCACGGTCTTCGACTGAATCATATTCGCCTAAATGTTTTACAATCGGAACCGGACGCATTCGGTTCAAATCAACTAAAACCCATTGACTGGTCGCATTGATAATGGGATTGCCCATCGCATCTTTCATCTGAAAATCACGAATGCCGGTAGCGGCTGTCTTACCTGAAGGCCATGTATCCAACGTAATTTTATCTTCCCATTTGGGCAAGTCCAAAAATTCGACATGATAGGCGCCGCCAATCCAACCGATACCACGCTTAATACATTCATGATAACCAAGCCCCATTTCATTGGCATGGTCATCGGCTAAATCTTGGAAAAAATTAAATATGGTGCGCAAACGCAATTTGCGCGTACTATCGCATTCGTAACTGGTAATGGTGTATGATTTGGTATATTTTTCCATAGGTAACCTTTCACTTAGAGGGAACTTGTAATCATTAAAGCGGCCGTTCCTTATTAATGACGGCACAAACGTTTATCATTCGTTCATCGGTGGATAGTCCTTCCAACAAAACCGGTAGTTTATACCGCCAATTCGGATATTGCAAGTAGGTACCGGGAAGATTTATTTGCTCTTCTTGTTCCAAAATATCTTCCATACGAACCAACAAAATCATTGCGTTTGTCCTGGCTAAAAAAGCATAGGTATTGGGAATAAACCACGATGGGACTATTTCGCCGGACATAATTTGCCCCATATTTTGACATTTGGCATCGTCACTGCCCTCCATACGTTCACATCCGGGTACAGGCATGCCTTGATGTACAAATGCCGTTAAAAATTGATAACGTTCATTTTTGCGGTTTTCTATATGATGCTTATATTGTTCGGGGGTAATTAATTTCATTTTTTTGGATAATTCTAAATCCAATCCTTTCCATAAAGCCGTATAGGTCGGCAAATCATGTGTCCCCGAGGCAATCAAATAGTTATGCGGATAATCCTGAGGCATAATGAATCCATTCTCGGTTCGATTCCAATGGAAAATACCAAAAGACAACACGTTCGATTCTCTGAGCTGTGCACTAAACCCATATGGTGCCGTTCCCAAATCTTCGGCAATAACCATACATTTTTGGCGGTGGGATTCCAATGCAATAATGCCCATCATGTCTTTAAACGGATACGTCAAATATGCCCCCGCCCCTTTTGAAGGACGCAAAAACAGCCTTTGTAACCCAAACGCATGGTCAATGCGAACTGCACCGGCTTTATTCATTACTGCGCGAATAATGCGAATAAACAAATCGTACCCGCTTACACCCATTGTTTTGGGATTAAAAGCCGCTAAAGACCAATCTTGGCCTTTTTTGTTAAATGAATCCGGTGGTGCACCAACATTTAACTCCGGCAAAAAGACATCTTGATTTGACCAAACTTCGGCACTGTTTTTCCCAACGCCGACGGGCAAATCTGTGTATAGACCGATTTCCATACCCGACTTAACGTATTCTTCCCCAACAGCTTCATATTGTTCAAAAGCCAAAAATTGTTGGTATTTGATGAACATAATGCTGTCTTGATATTCTTCTTGGAAAGCTGTCACTTTTTCGGATTTAAGTGTTTGAAACCCTTTTTCCCACTCCCACCAACATCCTTGCGATTTGCCGTTTGCCAAACGGACATTGCGGATTGTTTGAAAAGTAGCAAAATTTACCAGCTTTGCCCCGAATTTATCGCAAAATTCTTGAAATGCTTCACCCCTGGCGGTAATAGGTTCAAATTTATCGTTTAAATGGACAGCTTTAAACGTATCAAATAAAAAACCAAGTGCCGTATATTTCATTTCGGCAATATACGGGTATTCAACCTTATCGGAAGCTTTGGCATATTTAAAAACTTCAACAAAACGCGGCGAATTTTTATATTCTGTATAGGGTAAACTTTCCGCCGCCTCCGGCACTGCATCCAAATCAATATACAGCGGATTAAGAAATATACGCGACGAAGAATAATATGGACTGGCATCATTTGCATCATCGGAAAATAAAGCGCTGATGGGATTAATACCAATTAAAGACGCGCCAAATTTTTTTCCCACCGGAATTAAATTTTTTAAATCTGTAAAATCACCTATACCCCAATTGTGAGTTGAAGAAATTGCATACAATTGCATCGGAAATCCCCAAACGCGACGTCCGTTTTCAAGTTCCGGATGCATAAAACATTTTTGCGGTACGACAATTAATTTGATTTGGTTGTTAGAATCCGGCTTTTCACCATCAATTAAAAAACTAAGCGTATGGTACCCTATCGGTGCGTCTAATATAAAACGAACGCGTCGCTTTTGGTACTTTTTAGAACCGATTGTCATCGTGTCCAATAAATCACTATCTTGCAAACTTATTTGGCCGGACGAACTTGTGCCGTCTTCGGCGGTTAAAATCCAAGACAATAAGGCTGTTTGTTGGGCCTGTGGTATTGAAATTTCCACACTGAACGGTTTTAGTTCCCATTCTTGGGCAACGCGCGTAAACGGAACGAAGTTTTTGTATTCTTCTTGACGTAATTTTTTAAGCGCTTCCAAAACATCCTTTTTCGTTTCGGCGGGATATCCCATCGCTTTGCACAGAGCCTTTTTCGATTTAATGTCCGCCTTTTGTTCAACACCTTTACACGTATCCGTATAGGATAATTGAATACCCAATTTTTGACATAAATCGTCTAAGGTTCCTTTTTGTTGCATCAACCGTTCTCCTGTTCAAAAAATAACACGCTCCATGCAGGCGCGACAACCTCGCGCATCATTTCGCATTCTTTGTTAACCCCCGATGTGTCCATAATAAGACGCCATTTATGTGTGTTTTGTGCAGGCAAAGTCCATTTTATATCTTCACTAAATGCATTAAATATAATGAATATATCTTTGTTTTCATTATTAATAAAGCAAGACAATGCACGCACGTAAGATTTCCAATCATCCGCGTTCATCGTCTCACCATCCGGTCGGCACCAAAGGAAATTTTCCGGCTTAAAAAAGTCATCTTGTTCCATAACAGGATAAATTTTTCGTATACACAACAGTTTTTTGACCAATTCTAACATACGTTTTCCGGCTGGCGTCATATTTTCCCAATCTATCCATGATAATTCATTATCCTGTGCATAAGTATTGTTGTTACCTTGCTGAGAACGCAAAATTTCATCTCCTGCCTGTATCATCGGCGTACCGAATGCCAACAACAAAGTTGCCATTAATCCGCGAGCGCGCCGTTCACGGTTTAAAAGGATACCTTTGTCATCCGTTTGTCCTTCCGCACCGCTATTCCATGAATTATTATTATCACTTCCGTCACGATTCTCTTCCCCGTTGGCTTCATTATGTTTGCCGTTATAACTGACTAAATCATAAAGCGTAAACCCATCATGCGCCGTTATAAAGTTAACCGTTTCCCACGGTTTGCGTCCGCGGTTTTGGTATACGTCAGAAGAGCCTGTAATGCGGTATGCCAAATCCGAAGCGACACCTTCATCGCCCTTCCAAAATTTGCGAACAGTATCACGGAATTTATCATTCCATTCAGCCCATCCGGGGCGGAAAGAACCGACTTGATAGCCGCCCCACCCCAAATCCCAAGGTTCTGCAATTAATTTCAAACGTTGCAAAGTCGGGTCTTGTTGAACGGCAGACAAGAAATCGCTATTAATCGTGAATTGGTTATTATTATCTCTTGCCACAGTCGTTGCCAAATCAAACCTAAACCCGTCAATTTGAACTTTGTCCGCCCAATAACGAAGTGAATCCATCACCAATTGCAACACGCGCGGGTGACCCAAATTAAACGAATTTCCACATCCGGTTGTATCATCATAGTACCTGGGATTATCTTTATTTAAACGATAGTATACCGAATTGTCAATACCACGGTAACACAAGGTTTGTCCCATTTGGTCACCTTCGCCCGAATGGTTATAAACTACGTCCAAAATGACTTCCACACCGGCTTCATGGAATACGTCAACCATATGTTTAAATTCGTTTAAATCGCCGCTTGACAAATACGGCGCGTGAGGTGCCATAAAGGCAATCGGATCATACCCCCAATAATTTGTCAAGCCTTTATCAAGTAAAAAACCACCTGTTAAAAAGGCTGCGGTCGGCAATAATTCAACAGATGTAATTCCTAAAGATTTAATGTAATCGACCACCTTTTTGCTTGACATGCCGGCACAAGTGCCGCGCAGTGCTTTATCTACCTCAGGATTACGCGCTGTAAACCCTTTTAAATGAGCTTCATAGATTATTACTTCATCCCAATTTGTTTTAGGCTTATCAGCTTTGAATTTGTAAGCGTCATCATCAACAACAACACATTTTGGGACAAATGGTGACGAATTGCGCCGATTAAACGATAAATCTTGTTTTGCCGAAAACGGTATATATCCCAGCATTGTGTTATTTGAAATTATGGGACCGGTCAATTGCCTGGCGTATGGGTCAATCAACAGCTTATGATGGTTAAAACGGTGTCCCTTTTCGGGCTCATATGGTCCATAAACACGATATCCGTACAGTTGACCGGGCTTGATACCTTTAATATAACCATGAAAAACTTCATCTGTATATTGGGGCAAATCAATATGTGTTTCACTCGTGCCATTTTTATTGAATAAGCATAACTGAACACGCGTAGCAGTCGATGAAAAAAGCGCAAAATTAACTCCGTTACCATCATATTGAGCGCCTAACGGATAAGGCAACCCATTTAAAACTTCATGTGTCATTTATTCCCCCTTTGATAATTATTTTCATAATTCATTTAGTATATCGTCCGTATATAAATCCAGTATTTTTTGAATAATTGTCCGTTTTTCCTGATCAGTTGCATAAAACATAGGAATTAAATGATAAACCAAAGCGTTACGAAAATGAACAAAAATTTTGTGTGCCTGAGCATATTCTTTGGAAACTTTTAATCTGAGGTTAAATTTCCAATGCAAATGCGACAACATATTTGTTAAAAAAGAACTGTGTTTTAAATCCTTATATCGAACTGCTCGCCTTTCTTTTAAGGCTGTTTCAACTTCCGGATCAATATACAAATCTTTTGTGTTATCATCCCCTATTAAACGGTTATTTTTCGCAACTTTGTCCATGAATTGGCTTTTATACATCACATGGGCCAAAATATCGGCATCATGGACATAGTTTAAATAAAAACACGCATGTTGAAGGTCATTCTCAGACGGGCTGGAACAATGCCATCTATTTGTTTCAATTGATATATTTTCATCAGGCATAATATTTTTTAAAAATTCGGCACTCCACTTTGCATGACCAACTTCATTTGAAAATTTTGCGTTTACAAATTGTTTAAAACATCCGATATCATGTAACAACGCTGCATCAATAATTGCCTTTTGTGTGTTTTTTTTAAGAGACGGCCGTGATAGCTTAATCAATTCTTGCGCCACATCGACAACGTGACCGGTATGAATAAATTTATGCACCATCATATCTAGTTCTTCATCGCTTTGGCTGCTTAACATTGCGTTCACATATTCCTGAGCGAATAATCGTTGAATATTATCTTGTAAATCAATCTTCATTCAGCACCTCATCAGGGTATAATTCAAAAATTAACTTTTTCATATCCTGCTTTTCCTGAATGCTGCCGTCCAAAACATCAACTAATTTATCAATGACCGCATCGCGCAACCGAACAAAAATTTTTTCTTGTTTTACCAATAATTTACCCGCTGGGGTTAAAATATTATACTTCCATCCGATTTGTTGTAAAATAACTTGTAAAAAGGATTCCCGTTTATAACGTTTATAAATGCAACTTCTTTTTTCTTTTGCCGCGGCAATTAATTCATCATCTAAATATAAATTAAGTTCACTTTTTTTGACAATATTTTTTAAATTTTTAAAAACTGTCAAAAGGTTATCCGTATTATGCCGAACGTTTGCAATAATATCGGCATCGCGTACATAATTTAAGTAAAATGCAACTTCATTGGGATCTTTTTCCGAGGGGCTGTGATTGTGCCACTTGGTCGTTTCAATTACCGTTTTATTGTTGGGCATCGCTTTCTTTAAAAGGCCTGCTCCCATTAATCCGTGATCGGCATCGGGCACATATCTTCCTTCGGAAAATTGATAAACACGTCCAATATCATGCAAAAGTGCCGCTTGTAAAACTAACATTTCATCTCGTTGCGACAAAGCGGGTTGTGTATATTTGACTAAATCCTTAGCAGCTTCAACCACTTCATACGTATGAATCAACTTATGCTTTAAAAAATTCAGTTCTTCATCAGATTGAGCAGTTAAAATATGGTTCAGGTATGTTTCAACAAGCAATCTTTCGCTTGCATCCTTTAAATTTACCCGCATTTATTTTTCCTTTAACTTAAAAACAACAACCGACAAAGGCGGCAATACAACTTGCAATCTGTACGGTTTGAAATTCCAGCCGGGTTCTAAAGCTTGCAAATCTTGGTAATTTCCAACACCGGAACCGGCATATTTCAAATCGTCCGAATTAAAAAGTTGTTCATAAACACCCATTTCACTAACGCCGATTTTGTAATCATAACGCGGCACGGGCGTAAAATTGCATGCAATTATTAAATTATCTTTGGGATTGCCCCCTTTTCGCATAAAAGTCATAGTGGAGCCCGTCACATCCGACCCGTCAATCCATTCAAAACCACGTTCATCGCAATCATAAAGATGTAAGGATTCTTGTTCACGGTATAACGCATTCAAATCTTTTAAGAGTGTTTGAATCCCTTTATTATTCGGATTAAATAACAAATCCCAATTTAAACTGTCGGCATAATTCCACTCTTTGTTTTCGGCCAGTTCAGCGCCCATAAACAATAATTTTTTCCCAGGATGTGTAAACATATAGGAATAATAAAGTCTTAAATTGGCGAATTTTTGCCATTCATCGCCCGGCATTTTATTAATAAGCGACCCTTTGCCATGTACAACCTCATCATGTGACAAAGGCAATGTGAAATTTTCACTCCAAGCATATAAAAAGCTGAATGTCAATTCATTATGATGATATTTGCGGTTAATCGGGTCTTCTTGCATATATTTTAATGTATCATGCATCCATCCCATATTCCACTTATACCCAAACCCCAAACCACCGATAAATGTTGGACGAGACACCATCGGCCAAGAGGTTGATTCTTCAGCAAAAGTCGTCGCCCCAACCTCTTCGCCGAAAACCAATTCATTTAAACGGCGCAAAAAGGCAATCGCTTCCAAATTCTCGCGGCCACCATATTCATTTGGAATCCATTCGCCGTCTTTGCGCGAATAATCTAAATACAACATACTGGCAACGGCATCCACGCGCAAAGCGTCAATGTGGTACTCTCGAATCCAAAATAAAGCATTAGACAATAAGAAATTCGCCACTTCCGAACGTGAATAATTATAAATTTTCGTACCCCAATCCATATGTTCGCCACGGCGCGGATCTGCGTGTTCATACAGAGCCGTTCCGTCAAAATTTGCTAATCCGAAAGCGTCTTTCGGAAAATGAGCGGGCACCCAATCCATAATAACGCCGATACCGGCTTGGTGTAATTTATCAATCAAATACCTGAAATCACCTGGCGTACCGTACCNNTTGGTGGGAGCATACATGCCGGTTACCTGGTACCCCCAAGAACCGTCAAACGGATATTCGCTCAGCGGCATAAATTCCACATGCGTAAAACCCATTTCTTTAACGTAAGCCGGCAACTCTTCGGCCATTTCCAAATAAGTCAACCATCGATTGCCTTCCAACGAATTTCGCCGCCAAGACCCTAAGTGCACTTCATAAATCGAAATGGCGGCCCCCAATGCATTGGCTTTGGCGCGGCCATTTTCAATCCAATCATCATCTTGCCATTTATATGTGCTTAAATCATACACTAAAGTGCCCGTTTTAGGGCGCATTTCATAGGCAAACCCCACCGGATCACTTTTAAGCGGCAATAAATCGCCGTTTGCACCTATTAATTCATATTTATATATATCCCATTCTTTAAGGCCCGGGATAAATAATTCCCAAACGCCGGATGACCCGCGCGGTCGCATTAAATGGCGGCGCCCATCCCAATTGTTAAAATTGCCGACAACACTGACACGTTTGGCATTTGGTGCCCATACGGCAAACGACACACCATCTACATCTTGATGCTTGATAAGGTGAGCACCCAACCGTTCATAGGATTTATAATGAGTGCCTTCATTATATAAATAAAGGTCTAAATCTCCCAAAACCGGCAAAAACCGATAAGGATCATCCATAATATATTGCGTGTCGTCAAAAAGCGTAATTTTTAACCGATAGTTAAAAAAATCCTCTTTTTCTTTAAACGCCAACTGAAATAANNNAATTTTATCCATTACCCCGAGTGTTTGCCCCTTTATTGGGTCAACAACTTCAACCATTTTAGCCTGAGGTTGCATTGTTCGAATAAAAATAAAGGCATTCCCGTCCGTATTCAAGGCTTGATGCATTCCCAAAACGGCGAATGGATCCCCCAAGTACCTGCCGTTTACAAGGTTTTGAATTATTTGATTATCTAAGATATATTCCATCATTTGCCCCTTATTTTATAATAAAGTAATATA
>DLOI01000106.1:24054-30327 GCA_002477185.1 Alphaproteobacteria bacterium UBA7488
AAAAAAATTATATTGACTTTAGTTGGCTTTTTATTTACATTTTATAAACGAAGTATTAATTTTTTATTAATTTTTGAGGCCCCAATGATCAAAAAGACAGTTTTACCGTTAATTTTATGTTTATCAATTGCACCAATCGCCTATGCTCGTGAGGGTGATTATGTTGAAACACTAAAACGTACTGATAAAGAAGCTATAACAATTAACGAAACAGGCGTATATGTCGCCCCAACAGGTCGTTTACCACTTGTAGGAGATTCAACGGTAACTAATAATATTATTGTAGATGGCGGTTCACTGGACGTTTTAGCCCCTCAAAACAAAGAAGGCGAAACAAAGGTAATATACACATTAACTCAAACTAATGCAGATGACGAACAAGCATTAACTATTCGCAACGGTGGCAGTGTTTCTTTAGGGGGCGACACAAAGGGAACTATTGCCGGTAAAGCTGATCTAATTAACGGTTCTTTAAGCATGAGCGCTGGGAAAGGGCAAACGACTTTATTAACAATCGGAAAAGATTATACTTCTATTGGTTCAACATTAACCACTTCAACCTCTGAAGGGTATATTGGAATGACTGTTAACGGTAATATGTCACTGGAAGATAAATCAACACTTTCGATGAGTGGTGGCATAATTAATCTTGGCGGTAATATGACTGCGAGCGATAGCACCATTAATTTAACGGGTGGGGAAAAATTTTCTTCAACAATGAATATTGCTGGAACCGGGTCAATTAAAAACAGTTCACTAACAGTTAACAAAAGTTCCATGAGTTTTGGCAACAACTTAAGTATTTTAGATTCTACTTTAGCAGTTGGCGGAACGTTAAGTGCAAAAGATATCAGTGTGACCAATACGCCAATTTCTTTAGCCGGCAGTATTATTGCCACAAACGGCAATATCGTTTTGGATAACAGTGATATTACTGCCGATCATGGCCGTTTAAGTGCCAGCGGCACAATTGATTTTAAAAACGGCACACATACTTTTTATGGCAATGCCGGTACCACATTAAGTGCGACACAGACTAATGTGGCAAGCGGCGTCCAATTAGACCTCGGTGCGGGTAGCGTCGTTGAAGGCATTTTAAATGTCAACGGCAACATTAATTTGGTTGAAACAAAAACAAACGATTTAAACGTCAGCGGCGCCCAATCGGGTAACGGCAACATGGATATGAAATGGAATAACTTCATTGACGGCAATTTCAATTTGACGGACAACGCGACCATGACCATGACGCAAACGACCGACCATAATTCAATCTTAACCATCACAAACGGCAATATGAATGTGACAAATTCTTCCGTCAACATGGACGTCGGCGTGATTAAAAATGCGGCCGGTTCCGTCAATTTCAATGATAATTCATCGTTGTCATTACGTATTGCCGGCAAGCCGACTGACGAAAAAGATACCTATGGCCATATCGAAGCGCACGAAATCAATATCAGCAACAATAATACTAAATTAAATGTTATTCTGGATACGGGCGTTCTCACAAAAGAAGAAGGACAAGTCGACTATACATTATTTGATGCAGATTCTGTCAACGGTCAATTTTCCGAAATGATTAAAAACAACCGTTACACAATCGTTTACAAAGGTAACGGTGTATTCGGCATCACAGAAAAAACGTCGGCCGGTGGAATTGTAACCGAAGATGATTACGACATCCGGGATATGGCCGATGCGTGGTTAAACGAAGCTTTCCCAAGCGATTCAAATGGTAACGAAATTCAAAACGTTTTAAACACACTTTCACAAACCCCTGGCATGGAACAAGCTTATACAGATGCGCTAAATGCTTTATCACCCGATACAACGCCGATTGTTACAAGCTTGTCTGCTACTTTCAACCGTCAAATGGCTAATGTCATCGGCGCCCGTTTGGAAAAAATGCGCGCCCATTCTCGTTACGGTTACAATCGTTATAACCGCGGCCAACCGATTTTTGAAAAACAAGACGGCCTTTGGGTGCAAGGTTTAACAAATAAAGTTGATTATACGGGTTCCAAGGCTTTTGACGCCAAAAACAACGGTGTGGCCGCGGGCGCGGATGTAGAATTGGCGGACGGATTTAAAATCGGTTTGGGGTATTCTTACACGGATACCGATGCCAATTCAATCGGCCGTAAAACAGATGTGACAACGCATTTGGGAGCCATTTACGTTGATATCAACGGCGATGAATTGTATTTCAATACATTGGCCACTTACGGGCGCTCCCAATATGAAGAGAAAAAAGATGTCTTTTCCCTGCCCGTCAAAGCCAAATATGATGTTGATTTTTGGGGCGTTCAAAGTATTTTAGGATACGACCCGGGTGCCATGCGCATGGGCAAATACGGCATGGGGACAATTATGCCCGAAATCGGCGTGCGTTATATGGCAATTAAGAAAAAAGGATATACGGATTCTGCCGACCAACGTGTCAAAGATACCGATGCCAATACCTTAACAGGTACTTTAGGCGCCCATTACACACTCAACTACGATTTTGGCAATATTGTCGTTTATCCGGATTTAAAGGCAGCCGTAACTTACGATTTCATTCAAGACGAATTGGAATCGGTTGTCGCTTTGCCAAATGATTTGGCGTACCGCGTCAAAGAGGAACGCTTGGATAAATTGGGTGTTGAAGTGGGAGCGGAATTGGGTATAAAAATCGCCAAAACCGTTGATATTTCACTCAGTTATCTGGGTATGTTCAGAAAAGATTATAAAGACCATACCGGATTTTTGAATTTAAAATACCATTTCTAATGAGTGAAGCGCGTTTTAAAAAAGTTTAAAGCGCGCCTTTTTATAGGAGGCGCATGATACTTATGAGTTTTAAATTTTCTCATTTAGGCGATTATGCGCATTCCCACAGTTTTATTTTAAAAAAAATTTTTAAAATCGCTCTGCTAATATTCATTGTTTTAGCAATAGTATGGTCATTTGCTCTTAAAAAGCCGATTTATCAACATTTGTATGGAAAGCCGTATTCAGGCAGCTTAACGGTTTATGAAAAAGACATTTTTGAAAGCCTTCATGTTCAACCCGCGTCAGTAGTTGTAAAAGGCTCAAACTTTGCTGTTCAATTGATTTTTTTAAAACATTATCGAACAACTTCCAAGATTGTGTATGTTGACAGATATAATCCTGTCGGCACTTGGTATAGGGGAGATCGGTTTTCATATATTTACGATAAATTGGTACCATTAGATATTTCAACGGTCAGTGGAAAGACCGCACAGCCCGATATTTTAAAACACTTTGATTTTTCGCATGAATACCGTCTTTTAAGGTCTGAGTCCGAAAGATGGAATGAATTGTTTGTACGTGATGACATCAATAACAACCATATTATTCCCGCCAATAAAAATATCGCCATAGCACTTGAAATTCTTAAAAAAGGCGATACCGCCCATATGGAAGGATATTTGGTACATATAAAAGGTTTAGGCAACGATAAAAATTTCGAATTAAAATCTGCCCTAACGGCTGGAGAGATTTCTCATCAAAAAGCCGGCGGTCAAACCACCGGCCTGTGCCGTATTATCTATCTGACAAAAATAACATTTGACGGATATATATTTGAATAATTTTTTATCTAATGTCTTTAAAACATAATAAACAATTCACTAAAAACTATACCGTATCAAATACTAAAATGAGTAACACATTTGCAAAAACAGAAAATCAAACTTCATTTGAAGAAAAATAAATTCTCAGTTACATACGTTCATTTGATTTTCGTTGCGGTTGAACAATAAGTTGATTCCCCGCATCATGTTTTAAGATAGCTGTTGGCAGTGTTCCTTTAAAAGAATCATTTTTGTTATCACAAGTCGTTAATAATTGTTCGGAAATAAATGTAAGAAAACAGCCACAGCAAACCCAAAAAACCGCCATTGAACTTTTATATTCAGCTTCAATTTTATCATTGGTTTCTTTATCTTGAACCTTTAGCTTTTCGGCTTTAGACTTTGCTTCATCAAAAAANNTTGTTCAACCGCAACGAAAATCCCCTCTTCTAAATAAGCCGCTTTAACCAACTCAATCATACTATCTTTTGATTTATAATAGGCATATGTCATTGGGCTTAATTCTTCAATTATAGGGCTGCCGCAGGACGTTTTCCCCCTTTGTAAAGTAATAATAGTTTTTGTAACTGCCGCACCATTTTCTTTTAAAATTTTAAAACACTTTGTATTTCCACAAGCAATAGCCACTTTCAAGGCTGTCGCATCTCCATAATGGGTATCGGGGTTAATACCGGCTTTAATCATTTCCACAAAATGTTTAGGCTGATATTCTATAAATGGCAATTTCACAAACGTGTAATCCCTTTGATGGGGAGTAAAGTGTTGTAACATTGCGGAAAAAATTTCATCTTTTCGCGGGAAATGACAAAAATATAAGAATTGTTCCGGCATTCTAACGCCCGCATCTTTCACGTTATCCGAATTTTTCAATGCTTCAAAGGCTTCTTCTTCAGTCCCGATAAAAAGTGCATCTGTCAACGCATTGGGGATTATAAGGTTATTTCCCATTTTAATCATTTTATAAGTGTTCTTTCGAAGTATTTCCGTTTTTGTATTTTTTTCCATTTTTGTTTCCTTCGTTTATATTCTCATCAAAACCAAAATATCTTATAACAGAATAAATAATTTGTCAATATTTCTGTTAACTTAAATGGTTATATATGTAAAAAAACTCCTTGCAATTAGGCCAAAAAAATGATAGAAATTGTGGGTAAGCAAACTAAAAGAGCTTACTTATCAAGGATATTCTCGTAAAAAATGTATAATATCCTGACAAGTAGGCTTTTTTAAACGGTAAAATTCTGGCCGCAATCAGAATAACATAAACTTAAAATAAGGAATGAAAATGACGAAATGGGTTTATACTTTTGGTGATGGTGCTGCCGAAGGCAAAGCAGACATGCGCAATCTCTTGGGCGGTAAAGGCGCTAACTTGGCTGAAATGTGCCTGGTAGGTGTCCCTGTGCCTCCGGGATTCACAATCACGACAGAAGTTTGTACATACTACTATGAAAACAACCACACATATCCTGCTGACTTGAAAGACCAAGTGCTCAAAGCTTTGGCCGATATTGAAAACAAAATGGGCAAAAAATTCGGCGATGAAAAAAATCCGCTTTTATTCTCTGTTCGTTCGGGGNNGAATCCATTGCTGGTGTCTGTTCGTTCCGGCGCAAGGGCATCTATGCCGGGTATGATGGATACTGTCTTGAACTTAGGTTTGAACGATAAAACGGTTGAAGGTTTGGCTGCTGTATCGGGCAATCCGAAATTCGCATACGATTCATATCGCCGTTTCATCCAAATGTATGCTGACGTAGTTATGGGTGTTCACAGTGAAAACTTCGAACACGTTTTGGATCGCGTTCGCGAAGAAAATGGTTACAAATTTGATAACCAAATGACAATCGAACAATTAAAAGAAGTTGTCGAAGAATTTAAAGCCATCTGCGATAAAGCCGGCAAACCGTTGCCTCAAGACCCGATGGAACAACTTTGGGGCGGTATTGGCGCCGTGTTCCGTTCATGGATGGTTGAACGCGCCATTATTTATCGTAAATTAAATAATATTCCCGAAGATTGGGGTACAGCCGTTAACGTTCAAACGATGGTGTTCGGCAACTCCGGTGACAATTCCGCCACAGGCGTTTGCTTCAGCCGCGACCCCGCAACAGGTGAAAACTATTTCTATGGCGAATATTTGAAAAATGCTCAAGGTGAAGACGTTGTGGCCGGTATCCGTACACCGCAACCGATGACAAAATTTGCAAAAGAAAAAGGTCATATTGATTTGCCTTGCATGGAAGAAGAATTCCCTGAATTGTTTAAAGAATTGGATGCTATCCGTCATAAATTGGAAGCCCACTATAAGGATATGCAAGATATGGAATTCACTATCCAAGACGGCAAACTGTGGATGCTTCAAACACGTAACGGCAAACGCACGGGTACGGCAGCACTCAAAATTGCCGTTGATATGTGCCGCGAAGGCGTGTATGGCAAAGATACAGCCATTATGCGCGTTGACGCCGGTCAATTAGACCAATTGTTGCACCCGATGTTTGACAAAAATGCCAAACGTGAAGTAATTGCGATGGGCTTGCCGGCCTCTCCCGGTGCTGCTGTCGGTGAAATCGTTTTCTCGGCCGAAGATGCCGAAAAAGCCGTACACCAAGGCAAAAAAGTTGTGTTGGTTCGTATCGAAACAAGCCCTGAAGACATTGCCGGTATG
>DLOI01000106.1:30399-30624 GCA_002477185.1 Alphaproteobacteria bacterium UBA7488
GTTTCAGGTGCTCCGGATATTCGCATTGATTACGCCGGCAAATTCATGAAAATCGGCGACTTAATCTTAAAAGAAGGTGATATGATTTCTTTGGACGGTACAACCGGACAAGTGATGAAAGGTGCTTTGCCGCTCGTATTGCCGGAAATGACAGGCGATTTCGGCGAATTCATGAAATGGGTTGACGATATCCGCGTTTTGGGCGTTCGCACAAATGCCGAAACA
>DLOI01000106.1:30670-40723 GCA_002477185.1 Alphaproteobacteria bacterium UBA7488
GTACGGAACACATGTTCTTTGACCCTGCCCGCATTAACCACATGCGTCAAATGATTTTGGCTAATTCTGAAGCCGATCGCAGAGCCGCTTTGGATAAATTGTTGCCATATCAACGTCAAGACTTCATTGATTTGTTCACAATCATGGAAGGCCTGCCTGTCACTATTCGTTTGCTTGACCCGCCGCTTCATGAATTCTTGCCGAACAAACGTGAAGAACAAGTCGAAATTGCTCAAGAACTCGGCGTTCCGGTTGAAGAAATTGCTGCTCGTACCAACCAATTGCATGAATCCAACCCAATGTTGGGTCACCGCGGTTGCCGTTTGGGCGTGACATATCCGGAAATTTATGAAATGCAAGCTCAAGCCATTTTTGAAGCTGCCGTTTCCGTGATGAAAACAACAGGCAAAACAATTACGCCTGAAGTCATGATTCCGTTGGTCGGCACGAAAAAAGAACTCGACTTGATGAAAGCTGCCGTTGTGAAAATGGCTGATATGGTCATGAAAAAATCCGGCACAACGTTTGAATATCATGTCGGTACAATGATTGAATTGCCGCGCGCAGCCATCGTTGCCGATAAGATTGCCGAAACGGCCGAATTCTTCAGCTTCGGTACAAATGACCTCACTCAAACAACATTGGGTATGAGCCGTGACGACGCGGGTGCATTCTTGCCCGAATATGTCCGCAAAGGCATTTACGCCATTGACCCGTTCGTATCTTTGGATCAAGAAGGTGTTGGTGCTTTGGTTGAAATTGCTGCCGAACGCGGCCGCAAAACACGCCCAGGCATCAAACTCGGTATTTGCGGCGAAGNNCGATGACGATTGATTTCTGTCACCGTGTCGGTTTGACATACGTGTCATGTTCACCATACCGTGTGCCAATCGCTCGTTTGGCCGCTGCTCAAGCAGCTGTCAGAAATGCCAAAAAATAAGCGGCATTTTTAAATGGGAAAGCCCCCTTTTTTGGGGGCTTTTTTATATTATTTGATTTTTAAAATTGAATAATGTCAAACATTTAAATGTTATTTTTCTATTTGGAATGCAGTTTATACACAAGCCGCAGGACGATTTAAAGTAAGTTTTCTCATGCAATGATATAATAAAAGCTGCGAGGTAATAATACATTACAATACATTGTAACTAAATAGTGGTACACTTTAATGCTGCTTTTTGTTAAAAATCAACGGCATAAACTTTTAGATTTTATATGCAGCTACGATTCGTTTAAAAGCTAATCTTTCCTAAAAAAACGGAAATTTCACAAAGATTGGAATTATATAACATACACTTATATTCACAAACATACTCTTTTATTCTTAAAATCAAAAATACATATGAATATATTCGTCATAAAATGATAAACTTAAGAATACATTCTTAAGTTTTATAAAAAAAGTCCTTGATTTTATTAGATAAATAAAATAAACTAAAAAAGTCAGCAAGGGGAGACAAATACGGCTATGAAAGAAAATTTACACAAAATTTTATCTATTGGAAAAACCCTTACCGCGTATGGTTTAATTTGTGGCGATAAAAAACAAAAGGACGAAAATAAAGATTCCACTCAACACCCGTACGATCCTTATTCACCTCAAGCATTACGTTTTACAGCACAAGAAAAACTTCTCATCCAACCGATGATATTTATGAAAAACGGATCGGCAAGGCAATTTGTTCACTTATTAGTCAAAGGAATTGCTAAAAATAAAGGTAGTGAAACCCCTACCCGCGTTTGTGATTTGATTGACGAAGCCGAAAAACTTATTTTGCCGCAAGCGTTGATTTATGCACAAAAATTTCCGGAAAATATCATGTTTCAAGAAAATCTGAAAGATTTAAAAACAATGGTAAAATTATACAGACGTGCCTATAAAAGAGCGGCTGAAGAAGACAAAGCACAAATAGTCGTTAATAAGCCCGGCACACCAATGCCCAAGTTAAGAGAACGCAATACTTAGAGCATAAAATGTCCATAATGACTTTTTGATAAAAAGGCTCTTTTATTATAAATAGTTATGCCTAGAAAGAATATCCATATCCCTTCGGATAACCATATAGGCATATCGCTTTGAGGACAATAGATATTTTTGTGCATCAACACTAACCTCGTTAAATTGAATTTTAACTTCTGCGCGGGTCATAGCGCGTTCGGTTACTGAGCGCGCTATAAAACGTTTCTTTCTAACTTCAAAATCCGTTTAATATAAACTTTAAAATCCAATAAATCCCTGAGGGATCCAAAAAATGAACTGATACATTCCGATAAAGATGTAAGACTTTAATTTAACCTTTGCCGGTTTGAGTCGACAATGCCTGCACCATCAAGAAAATAATGAGTTATATTAACCGTTCTCCCCTGTTTGGACATACACAAATCACATTACATTTCATTCAAATTTAAACTCTTTGGCGCTTTTAATCATCACTTTTAAAAGTCTTCCAAATCCATTTGTAATTCCCTATAATATAACAGTAAATTCACCCTAGCATTCCAAATTATTTGTCAATCCGACAAACTATTGCCCGTGGTTTTCTTCACTTTCAAAAGCATTTATAGCTTTTTGTTTTTCTTCTTCCTTAACTTCATGTGCGGCTTTTTCCTCGGCCTTTTCCAATTTATGAGTAGGATAAGCCGGTTGTATATCAGATATTTCCGCTTCCACTGGTTCAGGTTGGCACATGCCTGCCCCTGAACAATCCAAATCCATTGACGACACTTCTAAAGTCTCAGATGTATTAATTTTTTTATTTTCGTTTATGACGTGTTCTTTATAATCATATTGTGTCATATTCTTTTCCCCCCTAGCTTTATAAAAATAATATTTAAGACAAACAAAATCAAGATGTTAATAACACACAACACCTAATAATGCCATTACTGCCAAAAACAACGGCATTGGCATTTTTTTTAAGGACATCAAGACATTTCCCAATACAAAAAGAATCAGCGTTAAAAAGGAATAAACGGAAAATACATCTTTTTGAAACAGCGGGAAAAATAAAGATATAAATATCGAAGCGATAAGACCGGTCGTTGCAATTTTAATGCCGTTAAAAATAGATATAATTTCCTTTTTATCTTTAATTTTATACCATTTGGGCGATATAATGCTTACTATTAAAACAGAGGGCAACACTAAAGAAAACGTTGCAATAATGGCACCTAAAAAACCAAAGGCCAAATAGCCGGCATAAGTGGCCATATTAACACCCAACGCACCGGGCGTAACTTCAGCCAAAGCTATAAAAGTGGTTAAATCATTTTGTGTAAACCAACCCCACTTATCAATCATATCGTTTAAAAACGGTATGATTGCCAATCCTCCGCCAAACACAAAAATACCAGTCGTAAAAAAGGCGTAAAAGAGATGTAATGCTGTCATTGATTAAATACCCTTTTCGTTCTCTTGAAATAAAGATATCCAATAAATCCGGCTAAAATAATAGGGATAACGGGAGATAATCCCATTAATATGTATAATAATATCGTCGCAAAAAAAATTAAAATACTATACCATTTTTTGATAGAAAATTTCCATAATTGGATAGCGAAAGATAAAATCAAAACACAAACAGCGATTTTAACTCCCTGCAATGCCTTAAGTACAACAGGATAATCATTTACCTTATCAATAAACGGCAATAAGGCCAAGATAATGAGCATCGGGGTTAAAATGATACCAAACACCGCCAAAAATGCCCCAACCCATTTGGCACGTTTAAACCCGACAAAGGCGGCAAAATTAATAGCAATAATGCCCGGCAATGTTTGGCTCATTGCCAAATAATTAATCAATTCGTTCTCAGTAAGCCATTTTTTCTTTTCAACCAAAGATGACTTAGCCAAAACAACAAGCGTATATCCTCCGCCAAAGGCAATAGAACCCAGCTTAAAAAAAGCTAAAAAAATTGAAATATATTCTTTGATTTTTCGCATAAGCACCTGAAATTAATGGCTGATAGGCAATTCAGTTCTATAATATTCCGATGTCATAAAAACACGGGCGTTTGTTTCGGCTTTTATTGCTTTAAAAATTTCGACAGGTACTTCATCTTTTATAACAAATATATTAATAATTTCAGGAGTTTCATCATAATAGTAGGCTTCCATTGTGCTAAGCATACCTGCCACTTTTTTACCATCAAGCCCTAAATCGCTTAAATTGGCATAGCGTACCCATATTTCTGCAGGAGCGCGCGCTAATGAGGATTCCAAAACCGGTTCGGCAACAATGGCAACAGTTGCCAATTTATACATTGTATCAATAATTTCATTTACCCGATATTTTTGCATGGCATAGGAATATCCGGCTAAAGCGCCAATGGATAAAACGCCTATAATGGCCAAAACACCCAGCATTTCAATCATTGATCGACCGAGTTGTGAAAATTTTTTCATATAACCTCCTGTTTTACAAATAAAGTGTATTTGTTTCAATATCAAAAGTCAATTTTTTTCTTTATTTCATAAAAGGTTATGCTTGACTTCTTATTATAAATATTTTAAATTTTCATCAAAGGAGATAAAAATGATTGAAATTGGTATGGCTATTTTATTGCATAAAGGAAAAATTTTCGTCGCGCAACGTAACCCTTTAAAACACTTGGGCGGTTATTGGGAATTCCCGGGCGGCAAACTTGAATCTGGCGAAACGCTTCAAGATTGCGTCAAACGTGAATTCTTAGAAGAATTTGGCAAAACCATTGAAGTGGGTGACTTATTCATGGACATCACGCATACATATGAAAATGCCGGCGAATTTCACTTAAGCGCTTTTTGGGCTTTTTGCGAAGATAATACTATCCCTGAAGTAAACGAACACATGGATTATAAATGGGTGAGCATCCCGGAAATGGAAAAGCTGAAATTTTGCCCTGCCGATGCGCCGATTATTGAAAAGTTGATGCAATTGGCGTAAAAAGTTATTCTGTATCAAACCATCCGTTTTTTAGCATCATCAAATGCGGGTATCCGTGTATAACGGGTTCTTTGGCACAACCTGTTAAATCGGACAGCGTTTGTTTCAAATAATCCAAAATGCCGTTAACATCTTCACGTGTTCCTTTATATTCCAATTCTACAAAATTCCCTAAACTTTCAACAGTATCAATGCTGATTTCAATATCATTGAAATCCCAAGAACGTCTGAACTTTTTAACAATAATTAACGGTTTAAAGTCCAATGCTTCTAATATTAATTGCAATGCTTCACTAGATGCCACTTGCGTTTCATATTCTTCACAGTGGGTTTTGGGGAAAGACTCTTCAGGATAAAAACTTTTAAAATTGATGGAAGAATTACCATTTTGACAACGAACACGCAACCATTTTGAAATATTTTCGGGATTTTTTAAAAAATCAATATGCGGCGGATTGTAATACATATCCGATTGTTGATAATCCCCTTTGAAAATGGCATATTCATTTAATTTTTGTACCAAATCTTCTGGATTTTCAAGTATATATTTAATTTCTATTTCTTTGTTCGTGGGCATTTGGTAATTTCATTTATAAGTTGACCAGTTTCTTTAAATGAATATACATGAATAACATTTAAATGCGAATATTTTTTTAACAATTCTGAATACATTTTCATTTTTTGGGGTGCCTTAAACAAAATATAATACACCATTTCCCAATTTATTTTATCCTGTGCACCGTCGAGCATGCCTGCCCTGCTTGTTTGCTTTAGCATAGCACGTTTGACAAATCGATATGCACATCCAAACCGATTAAAATGATGGACAATAACCATATCGGCACGTTCAAAACGCTGAGGCATAAATTTTTGATAATTTCCTTCAACAATCCAACAATCCTTTTGAATAAAAGTATCATGTTTTTGAATTGTTTCTTCTAAAGGACAACGCTTCCAATTAGTCCCCGGAATATGGGCTATTTTATCCAAATGTAATACGGGGAAACCTGTTTTTTGTCCCAATTTATGCGCCAGTGTAGATTTCCCGCTGGATGAAGGGCCGATAATACAGATACGTTTAACTGACACTGACATAATATATTGATACCATATGCTTATAAAGAATGCAATATGTTAAGAACAATTTTCCCGGAAATGTACCGGTTATTGATCCATGACTACAATACCATCACAATAATATCCAATTTTACACATCTACACACCCTCTTTTTCAAATTTAAAATTACAAAAACCGCCCTTTACAGAGCGGTATATTTATTGGTGGGTGTAACAAGACTCGAACTTGTGACCTCTGCGATGTGAACGCAGCGCTCTAACCAACTGAGCTATACACCCAGCGGTGCGATTAAAAAACCCCGACTAACGGGGCTTAAATGGTGGGTGTAACAAGATTCGAACTTGTGACCTCTACGATGTCAACGTAGCACTCTAACCAACTGAGCTATACACCCCTTCGCTGGATAAAGGATTTTTACTATAAATTTTAGTAAAATGCAAGTATTTTTTTTAAAAAAGTATGCTTTTATGTTTCTTATTCGATAACCTCTTATTATATGTGAAAAATTTCATATACATTAAATATACATTAATAGGAATATGGCGTGTAGTTTTCATTAAACTTAATAATTATTAATGCAAAACTTTATTCTTCGCCAAATTTTTTATTTACAAGCTTCACCAATGCCTCAACCGCCTCTTTGGCATCAACACCGTAAGCCGAAATTTTTATCGTTTCGCCCAGTGGAGCGCCCAACATCAACAAACCCATGATAGATTTACCGTTAACCGTCAAGTCTTGCTTGGTTACTTCAATATCAGACTTAAACGAATCGGCCAATTTGACAAAGGTGGACGTTGCCCGGGCATGAAGCCCTTTTAAATTTTGTATTTTAACTTTTGCCGTAACAGTTTCAAACATAGAATTTACGAATCCAATTTAAGCAAATGTGACGCGATATTAATATAACGCCGTCCCGCCTCTTGCGCTGCAATAACGGCTTCAGACATAGGTTCAGCGCGCCCACGCACCAATTTGACCAACATGGGCAAATTCATACCCGATATGATTTCGACATTGCGTTCTTCCATAATCGACAAAGCCAAATTTGACGGAGTTCCGCCGAACATATCGGTAATGACGACAACGCCGTCACCGGTATCAACAGCCGACGTTTTTTCCAAAATTTCGTGCCTTTTCAATTCCACATCATCATCATTGGCAATACCAACGCATTCAATGCCTGTTTGCGGCCCAACAACATGTTCGGCCACACGCAACATTTCTTCAGCCAATTTTCCATGAGATACAAGTACAATTCCTAACATATGCCCTTCCTTTTGGACTATTTAAGCATTTTTTTATTTATCATGCAACAAAAATACATCACCTGCCGCTATTTTAGCAGCTGTGCGCACCAAAGTCGTCAATACTTTAGACTCTTTATACAATCTAAACTGGCGAACTTGTTTGCCGAGAATTTCAACATAAGAGGCTTCTTGCGGCATACGTTCTGTGATTGTGGAAGTCAACTTTATTTGAACAAGGACGGGAACATCTTGTGCCGTTCTTAACCCACAAATAATACCGGTTCCCCACACTTCAATACACCCTTTCATCCTTTCATACGGAGAAGCCATCAATACGCCACCTTGAATTTTCACATGCGTTACATCATCTGAAATCAAAACAGCGCCCTGTTCCATTAACGCCAAAGCCAACGATGATTTGCCCGCCCCCGAATCACCCGTAATCAAGATAGCTTGTCCGTTTAAAGCTATTGCAGTTGCATTTATGTTTGTTTCCATCGTTATTCAACTCCTTTATTTAAGCAAGATAAGGTTCCATACGTCCTAATACCTGGCAAGAAATATTATGTCCGAATTTAAGACATTCAGTTAAATTTTTTTTCCGTAATAATCCAGCGATAACTCCTGCTGCATAGGCATCCCCTGCTCCATTTGTATTTATTATTTTTTTGCATCTTAAAGTGGCGCAATCCGTCCAAATGCCGTTTTTTAAAATGGCACTGCCTTGTGCTCCTTTTGTTTTAAAACACAATAAAGGGAGCATAATTTTTAATTCTTCCAATGCCTTAAATTCATATTCATTTCCAAATAAAACATCAACTAAAGGTATAATACCAGGCAAAGAATCTTTCAATTGATAAATCATTTGAGAATCAGACAACGTTAAAAATATACGGCAGTTTTTTTGTTTTGCTTTTTTAATAAGCTCAAATGATAAATTTAAACAACTTTTTAAATTATATAATTCAAAGAATAGAGCTTTAGTATTAAAAAATTCTTCGGGGATATCTTCTTCACTTAAGGTTTTAGAAGCTCCTGCTTTACCACAAATAGTCCTTTCTTTGTCTTCATGTACAAAAATCATACAACTACCCGTCGAGTAGATTTTTGATTTTGCCAAAAAAGAATGAACACCCGTATCAATCAAACTGTTCTCAAAAAATTTACCTTCTTCATCCAAACCTATTTTACCCAAAAAAGCAGTATTAAAACCTAAAGTAGATAAGGTTCGGATGGAATTTGCAACCGAACCCCCGGCACATATACTCCAGTTATATTCATAAAGATGCTGTAGCTGTTCATATTCTGTCGAAGTTGTTGAAAAATATCTTCCCTTTTGTTGATAGATATCCATACTGTGCGCTTTGTTTGTATCATAATAAACCGTACGATCAACAACCGCATTACCGATACCGACAATATCAAACATGTGCCTCCTGCCATTTTAAAGCACTAGAAATAAATTTACGAGCTTTAGAAATGTTGAAAATCTCATTATCTTCCAAATGTCTTTGTGCATCAATATAAATTTCAGCGTCTTTGGGTACAACTTTGTTGATTTTATCCAATTCCTCATAAATATTATCTGGACTTAAACCGCCGGCATATCCTTGCAAACGGTCGGAAAAAACAATTGGTCCGCGCGATTCGGGTTCATGCCCTTCCCCAAAAGAAAAATCATACAAATTATCAAATACCACACCTTTGTCATATATTTGCTTAATGAAGGATGCATTTTTGACGTTATAGGAAAATATAAAACGATGTTTAGGGAAAAGCTTCAGTGTTTCAATAACTTTATCAAGACTGGGTGTTTTTTCACGACCAATTAAAAAATTGAGTTGAACGCGGTTAAAAATGGGCGAACCATTTTTCTTTTTTAATCCCAGAAAACGATCTAATTCAGGAGCCACAAATCCCGCACAAAACTCTTGAACCCATTCTTTATTCACATGCAAAGCTGCATTTATATTTGATTTTGAATTGGATATAGCTTCTGCAATTTTAAGAATCCATTCATATCTTGGCATTTCTTTTGCGGCTTTATCAGCCGAAATTTGGATGCCGATTTCTCCGATAGGATAATCTTCCATCAATTTTAACAAATGGGGAATATTCGTATTTTCATCAGCACCCGAACAAGTTATATATTTTATTTTCATAAACAACCCTTTTAATGTTTATTATAATATATTCCTTTTTTCGTCATCTGACAACAATTAAGAGGTTTTTTCAGATAATTTTAAATTCGATGAAAACAAAAAAGTGCCCGAGAACCACACACAATGTACTGTTACAAACTGTTCATTCAAAAAACTAAAATCAATTTTGAATTTTTAAAATAAATGTTTTTGGGCGGGACTATAATTATCATTTTTAAATTCGTAAAAAATGGTCATTTTCGACTCACTTCCTTGCGCTTGATCGTCTGACGAATCCTATAAAGCCGCCTCACCTCCCAAACGCATTCTTATAAAAAATGGCGTTCTCGGCGGGAGTCGAACCCACGGCCCCAGGATTAGGAATCCTGTGCTCTATCCATCTGAGCTACGAGAACGCTGAAGCCAACTTAATGGCGCGGATAATTGGAAAGAAATTCGCAAAACATCCGAACAATAACAAAGCTGACAAAAACCAAAATCAACTGAATAAATGCCAAAGAAATTTGCCCTGTCAATAACGAGACCAAACCAACCAAAGCAAACAAAGCCAAAAATGTAATCAAAACAATATAAATGATTTTTACATATGGTTTTAAACTAGCGGCATATCTGTCCACTAAAACCGTTTTATCTAAG
>DLOI01000106.1:40793-47174 GCA_002477185.1 Alphaproteobacteria bacterium UBA7488
TTACCTATTTTACCATACTTTTCAAAAACTTCCAATGCTTCTTTTTCAGGTCTATGCTCTAAATCCAAAGTCAAAACGGATTTATCGCCGCTCAACCACTTATAAATATGGTCATCCCTAAAACCGATATTGCCGGCGTCAACAGCCNNATATACCTTTGAAATATTTGCCCAAATTATTGCAGACAAACACATCGGGCATGGTTCGGAAGATGTATACAAAACGGCGCCAGTTAAATCATAAGTATTTAATTTTTTACACGCTTTTCTGATACAATTAACCTCACCGTGACAGGTCGGATCATTATTTTTCATGACTTCGTTTGAAGCCGCAGCAATGAACTTTCCATCATAAGTAATTACAGCGCCAAACGGACCTTTTTTGGACGAAGAATCAAGGCTGGCTTTCGAATACTCAACAGCCATTTTCATAAATTCTTCATGGTATTCCATTGAAGGATTTGCGACGCGTTTAAAGGTTTCATCAGTGCTTGGCATACTTAATCCCTATTTCTTACGCATAGTCGGGAAGGCAATAATATCACGGATAGATGTCATCCCCGTCACAACCATAACCAAACGGTCGATACCTACCCCTAATCCACCGGTTGGAGGCATACCGTATTCCAGTGCGGTTACAAAATCATCATCCATCATATCAGCTTCTTCATCACCGGCATCACGGGCACGAACCTGCTCTTCAAAACGTTCCCGCTGGTCAATCGGATTGGATAATTCAGAATAAGCGTTACTGACTTCCCATGTATTAATAAAGGTTTCAAAACGTTCTACCAACCGCGAATCATGACGGTGTTCTTTCGTTAAAGGTGAAATGGATTTCGGATGGTCAATCACATGTATCGGTTGGATGAGGTGTTCTTCGCATCGTTCTTCAAAAACCGCAGCCATCACATGTCCCCAATCGGCCGTCTCTTCAACATGTACGCCAATACTTTCGGCCGCTGTGCGCGCTTCTTCATCGGAACTGATTGTCAAAAAGTCAATGCCTGTATACTCTTTAACCAAATCGGCCATCGTACGACGGGGATAAGGGCCTTTCAAATCAATTTCTTTACCGTCAATAACCGTTTTTGTCGTACCGTTTGCAGCCATAGCCGCCGCCTCAACAATGTTTTCAAACAAAGTCATCATATCGGTATAATCATTGTATTGGCGATAAACTTCCATTAAGGTAAATTCAGGATTATGGCGCGTATCAATGCCTTCGTTACGGAAAGTGCGGCCAATTTCAAAAACACCGTGCATCCCCCCGACAATCAAACGCTTTAAATAAAGTTCGGGCGCGACGCGCAAGAATAAATCCATATCCAAAGCATTATGGTGTGTGATAAAGGGTTTTGCCGTTGCGCCACCTTTAATTGTTTGTAAAATCGGCGTTTCAACCTCTAACAATCCTTGATCTAACAACAATTGACGAACAGCCGTGATAATTTTGCTGCGAGCGGTTAAAACCTTAATGGTATCGGTATTTGTAATCATATCCAAATACCGTTGGCGATATTTCGTATCCGTATCTGTCAATCCGTGAAATTTTTCGGGCAACGGCAATAAGGATTTTGCCAACATAGTAATTTTTGAGGATTTGACGGACAATTCACCCCTTTTAGTGCGCCGTACGGTGCCTTCCACACCGATAATATCCCCGATATCCAACATATCGAGCATTTGAGCCAATTCAGGCGCTATGTCTTCTTTCGAAGTATAAATTTGCACTTTTCCGGTCGTGTCATAAATATCCATAAACATCCCGGAATTGCGAATCGCTTTGACGCGGCCGGCAACCTTGACGACATCCGTTGTTTGAACATCATTTTGTAATTCGGCATATTGTTCTTGTAACGATTGGGATGTTGCACTGGGGCGATAAATTTGGGGATAGGCATTAATGCCTTTTTCTTCCAAAGATTTTAATTTATTAATCCGTACGCTTCTTTGGTCGAGCCCTGCAGCTTCTTGTTCCATATCAAACCTTTCTTATACTCAAAATAATTTTTGCTTTCATCATAAAAACGAACCGCGAAACAGCTCTTAAAATTTTAAGGCGAATCAAAAAAATTATTTATGTTTAGTCAAATAATTCGTTCTTAATTTATCTTTTTTTTAGCCTTAAGTCAAACATTTTAGATGACAAACCCCAAAAAAATGGATATAAATTGACTCATATGATTTAATTTATTGCAAAGGAGTATCAAAAATGAAGTTTTCACTGACAAAAGCATTAGGCTCGCCGTTTGGTTTCGGATTGTTATTAATGGCTTTTTTCATCGGTTTGCCGACAATGAGCTTTGTTTTCATGGCAACGCAATTGGAAATTTCAAACATAAATCTGTTTATGGTGGTAATTGCTGTCATTTATGTTCTTTGTTATTTGGTTACACTCGGTTATGCGGCTGCCAGCGGACACCGTTATATTTACAACTTAAAACCAACTGTGCCTCCCTTTAATTTTCAGCTATTGAAAATCGGATTAAAAGGGTTGCTGTTTGCCTTTAACACCCTTGTTTTATTATTGGCATTATGGCTGTTATTAACGTTGTTTTTCAATGCTCTTTTTGCAATAACGACTCATCCGACACTTATCTTCTTAATTATTCCGCTGATTATTGTAATTGGTATTGGTTACGCCTTTTATATGATGACGGCATGGGCTCGTTTTATGGACACATTCCGTCCATCGTTGGTATTTAGCTTCCCATCCAATTGGATTTTTATGAAACGCTATTGGACAAAATTGCTGCGCGTTATTTTGTTTATTGTCGGTGTCAGCGTTATTTTATTTATCCCACTGGTATTTATCATCGCTGTTGCACAAGTTGCCGTTGACATGCATGTGCGTCTTATCTACGCCTATATTTATATAACGGGATTAACTCAAGCATACTTGTTGATGGTTAACGTAAACGTACTTGCGCAAGCTTATGCTTGGATTAAAAACGAACATGACAACAATTTTGAATTAGAAGTTAAACTTGCCCACGTTGAAAATCCTCACTTAATAGAAGAGGAACCAGTCGTAATGAAAGATATTGTTATATTGTCGGATTTAAAATCAAACGAACCCCAAACCACAAAAATCAAAGTTTCGTCAAAAACGGGATCAAAAGCAAAGCCGGCAACCGGCTCTAAGGTTAAATCTATTAAAACAACAAAAAAAACACCGATAAAAAGTAAAAAATCATGACCGATAATTCAGCCGTTTGCCGTTATTTTAAGCAATGCGGCGGATGCGTTTTCCAGGATCTTCCCATATCAGAATATGTGGCAAAAAAGGAAAATTTTATCCGCCGCGCGTTTGCCGATTACCAGATTGATGTTCAACTTGAACCAATGCTTTCAGTGCCCTTTCACACGCGTCGACGCGCCAGTTTTGCCTTTTACAAGGGGCATTTGGGTTTTAATGAAAAAAAGAGCCATCGAATTATTGATATTCAAGAATGTCAGCTGTTGACCCCTGCCTTGCAAACCTTGCTGGAACCATTGCGCAATTTGGCGCAGAAATTGCAAGGTACCGGCGATATATACGTGTTGGATACGCCCTTTGGAATCGATATGCACATAAAAATGGGCAAGGAAAAACCAACATTAAACTTATTGGAACTTTTATCAGAATTTGCCCGTTCCAATGCTATCGCCAGACTTTTGTTTAATAATGAACCGATTGTACAACAAGTCTCTCTGCCCCATCCGCCAAATGTTTTTTTGCAACCGTCACTTGAGGGAGAAAAATTTTTGGTCAATCTAATGAAAGAACAAATCGGTTCGGCCAAAACAGCCATTGATTTATTTTGTGGAACCGGAACCTTTACAAAACCTTTAATACAAGCAGGATTAAAAGTTATCGGATATGATTCGGAATCTGACAGTGTAGCCGCATTGGGAACATTCGGCAAAGTGCGTGATTTATTTAGAAATCCATTATTGCCCGATGAATTTGACGGCATAGATTTAGTCATTATAGACCCTCCCCGTGCCGGAGCCAAAGCTCAAGTTGACAATCTGAAATTGACCCATGTACCCAAAATTATAATGATTTCGTGCAATCCGTCAACCTGCGCGCGAATTTTGTTGATGAATAATCCNNAGACGGCTGGTTCTTAAAAAAAGTCACGCCGGTTGACCAATTTACCTATTCAAACCATGTAGAATTAGTCTGTATACTTAGCAAATAACCCCTCACGCAGCTTATAAATCGGTTTAAAAAACAATGCCGGCCGTCCTTAAAGCATATAATAATGTTAAGTGAGCCGGATAATAAACATAAAACAACCATTTGCTGCGAATATACCTTTTATTGCGGCCCATCGGATTATTCATCAACAAAATTCCAGTCGTTATGATTGAGATGGCGGCAGCGGACAGCGCTGTCGGATTAATCAATCCACCGAACACTAGGGCGAACATAACAAACAGCGGCGATTTATACTTAAAAAAACCATACAAAGACAACAAATAACAAAACCCAAAAATACTATAATCTGTTCCGAACGAAACAAAAAAACAAAATGTAAAAATCAATATGTTTAAAAAATTTCGTATTGCAGTTTTTTCAAATACTAAAAACGCTTTGCCCAACAACCAAATACAAGCGATTGCCACAAAAAAAGTCCATAAAATATTATTGGGAGATTCGTTTTGCAAAACGAGAACCACACTAGTTAGCGTTCCAAATAAAAATAACCGCACAAAATACTTTTGAAAGCATTTCTTTTCATATAAATGCAGCATAATCAAATAAGAAAAGATAGGAAAAGCCGTACGTCCAATTAATGTCATCGGCTCACACGTCGGCAAAAATATGATTTTGCCCATGTGATCCAATGTCATGGTTATCAAGGCGATTATTTTAAGGCCGTCTTGATTAAAATGTAAATATTTTTTCATATTTTTTTCCTTCGAATAGTAATTATAATACAGCATTTTTTCACTTTTTCACAACATTTTTTTAGTGTGATTAAACTGCCCGAAATATAAAACTGTATGTAAACTTACGTACATGTGTATGTTTTTTAATTGACAAAACATATTTAAATATGTAAAATACATATACATATGTTTTTTCGGAGGTATAAATGTCCAGCAATAAAAGCAAAATCGCTGCTCAAGGTAAATCATTAGACGGATCCCCCAATCCGATTGATGCTCATGTGGGTTCCCGCATTCGCTTGCGCCGTGCAATTTTGGGGCTCAGCCAAGAAAAATTGGCTGAAGAATTGGGTATTACTTTTCAACAAGTTCAAAAATATGAACGGGGTTTAAACCGTGTCGGGGCAAGCCGCCTGTGGCATTTGGCACGCGTTTTGGGCGTTAACGTCAATTTTTTCTACGATAACTTTGACGAAGAAACGCAAGAAAAAATGTCTATATTCACTACCCCGACAATGCTTTCTTTTGCAGAAGATCCCGCGCCGGCATATGATCACGATATATTGGGGCGGAAGGACGTGTTGGAATTGGTTCGCCATTATATTCGAATCAATGACCCGAAAATTGCCAAAAACGTTTTGGATTTAGTTAAATCCATTTCGGCCGAACACTCCGATAAAGAAGATTAATCAATTCCCATCAGAATTTTTATTTCGTCTGACAGTCTGTCAACTGTCCAAGGCGGATCAAAAGTTAATTCGACCGTAACCAATCCAGTTCCTGGAACGGATGCAACGGCATTTGCCACCATAGCCGGCATTTCGCCCGCAATCGGACACGTCGGAGATGTCAGACTCATCACAATTTTAACATCGCCATTATCCAATTGGTTAAGTTCATATATTAAACCTAAATCATAAACACTTAAGAATAATTCCGGGTCTTGAACCGCGCGTAAAGCCGATATAATATCTTCTTTTGATGCCTTTGTCTTTCCTTCTTCCAATGGAGTTCCAACCGTCGCTTGATAGGTCAAATCCGGCGTTTGCTGGTGCTCATTTATGGGCAATTCAACATCCGGCAATGTTACTTTTTCTAAATCCTGAGGTTCTAATGTCATTTTCGACCCTTTTATTCAAAAAATGAGAGGGCTTTTTTTAAAGCCGATAAAAATAATTCAACATCTTTCAACGTGTTATAGATGCCGAAAGAAACACGCACGGAAGCGGTTTTGCCGAAACATTCATGTATTGGCATCGCGCAATGATGCCCGACACGTACGCAAATGTTTTGTTTAGCCAAAACGAAAGCCAAATCATTCGGATGTATTCCTTTAATATTAAAGGAAATAATTCCCGATTTTTTAGCAGTCCCCAAAAGTTCAACCGTTGATATATTTTTTAATTCACTCATCAACGCATCCGTTAACATTTGTTCATATGCGGCAATTTTATCAATACCGATTGAAAGAATATAATCAATGGCAACACCCATACCT
>DLOI01000106.1:47208-50258 GCA_002477185.1 Alphaproteobacteria bacterium UBA7488
AACGTTGTTTTTTGAACGGTAACTTCTTTAACCATATCCCCACCGAATTGATAAGGAGGCAGGTTTTCCAAAGCCGTGCGTTTCCCATATAAAACGCCTATCCCCGTCGGGCCATAAAGTTTATGTGATGAAAAAACAAAAAAATCCACCCCCAACTCTTCAACATTCACCGGCATATGTGCAATACTTTGGGCGCCGTCAACCAAAATTTGGGCACCAACATTGTGTGTNNGCCATTTCATGAACCGGATTTATAACACCCAAAACATTTGATAACTGCGCCACGGCTACCATTTTGGTGTTTAATGATAATTTCGATTTGAAATCTTGCAAATCAATTTGTCCGTCTTGCAAAACGTTAAATACTTTAAATGTTGCACCGGTTTTTAGGCAGATTTGTTGCCAAGGCACGAAATTAGCGTGATGTTCGGCAATCGAAACCAATATTTCATCGCCGGGCTTTAAGGATTGGCCTATCCCAGCGGCGTNNGTTTGCAACCATATTAATGGCGTCGGTTGCCCCTTTCGTAAAAATGATATTTTTCGAACGCGTATGAATAAAGTCGGCAACTTTTTGACGAGCATTTTCATACAATTCAGTCGCATGAACAGCCAGCGAGCAAGTCCCACGATGAATATTGGAATAGCTGCTTTCATAGAAATCATTCATAGCACGCAAAACAACCCGCGGTTTTTGTGCAGATGCTGCCGAATCAAGATACACCAGATCCGAATTATCAAATATTGGAAAATCTTTTTTATACAGCCAAGCCATTTCTTTTTCTTTTCGCATCATTTTCCGGTTCTATGCTCCACTTTTTTAAAAACAATTTGCCGACTTTTTCCAAAAAAGCGGTTAATTGTTTTTAAACATGAGTTGATACATTTTTTGCCATCCAATCGTCAATATATTCATCCCAAACATCGGGCAATAAATCGGATAGATAGGCTTTCAATAAAATTTTTTGTGCCGTTATTTTATCAATCCCGCGCGCCAACAAATAAAACAATTGATTTTCATCCAAAGCACCAATAGCCGAACCATGCGAACATTTTACATCATCAGCAAATATTTCCAATTCGGGCGTTACTTTAACGGATGCATTTTCGGATAATAAAACACCACGATGATTTAAAAAACCTTCACATTTTTGACTGTCTTTTGGCATGCGGATAACACCATTTAAAACCATTTTGGCATTGTCTGTTAAAACGCCTTTAATTTGATGATTCGAAAGTGTATTTTTATGTTCATGTATTACTTCAATATTTATATTATAATTATTGTTTTTATTGCATAAATATACAATTTTAACATCACATTTTGACCTGTCGCCCACCAACAAAATTTTCAATGATATATCGGAAAAAATATGTAAAATTTTGGCTTCAAAAAGAGTATTTTCGGGCACAATAATTTCATTTACACCTTCCTTTAACGGTGTATCAGCAAGCACGCCATTCATACCCATTAAGCATAAATTATTTATAGCTTTCATACCCTTTTTCTTCCAATTTTAAAGCCAAATTTTTATCGCCCGATTCAACAATTCGCCCATCGACCATAATATGAACATAATCGGGTTCGATATAATCAAGCAATCGTTGATAATGTGTGATAATTAAAAAAGACCGTTTGGGTTCACGCATTACATTAACCCCCGTCGAAACTACGCGCAGTGCGTCAATATCCAGTCCCGAATCCATTTCATCCAAAATACAAAAATCGGGCTCCAAAAATGCCATTTGGAATGTTTCCATTTTCTTTTTTTCACCACCCGAAAACCCAACATTGACGGGACGTTTAAGCATTTCATCCGTAATACCGAGCGCATTAGCACGCACTTTTAATTTTTTCATAAAAGTCACAGCATCCAATTCAGGTTTGCCCAAAAATTTTAATTTCGCATTCATTGCTGTTTTTAAAAACAATGCAGTTCCGACACCGGGCAATTCGGTCGGATATTGAAAAGCCAAAAATATGCCGCTGTTAGCACGTTCATCGGGCGTCATTTCAAGGACATTCAGCCCTTTAAAATAAATTTCGCCGCTTGTCACTTCATAGGCCGGATGTCCGGCAATAACATTGGATAAAGTACTTTTACCAGAACCGTTCGGCCCCATAATTGCATGAATTTCGCCTTCATTAATTGTCAGAGAAAAATTTTTCAATATTTCCTTTTCCCCGACCCGCGCACATAAGTTTTTAATTTCCAACAACGCCATCTTCTACCTCTTTTTTTCTATAGTATTCCAATCTTTCATCTAATCGGGCTAACTTTTCATCAATCCTTGAAGTAACTTCTTGCCGCATTTGATAAATATTCATCAGTTGTTCTAACATAATCATGACATCGGCTGTTTCTTCAATAATTTCATCACGTACGCTTCTACCGCGGTTAGCATCCTTTAATAATTCCTTTTGAAGCTCAGCCATTTCTTCGACCGCCAAATATATTTGGTAATTCCTTCCTAAAAATTTTAAGGTTTCGCCACACAACTGATGCAATTTTTCTATGTTCACCCAATGCTTCCTTCCAAATTTATGCCAATTAATTTTTGTGCCTCAACGGCAAATTCCATCGGCAGCTTTTGCATGACTTCGCGGCAAAAACCATTTACTATCAACCCAACGGCTTGTTCGGCACTTAAACCGCGCGCTTGTGCGTAAAATAATTGTTCTTCCGATATTTTGCTGGTGGTCGCCTCATGTTCAATAATTCCTGACTTATTGGCACACTGCATAACAGGAATTGTATGAGCCCCACATTTATCACCAATCAACATGCTGTCGCATCTGGATACATTACGTGCGCCACCGGCCCCCTTTTTGATATCGACCAATCCGCGATAAGTCTGATTGGAAAAGCCTGCGGATATACCTTTAGAAATAATGGTTGAGCTGGAATTTTTCCCAATATGAATCATTTTTGTGCCGGTATCAGCCTGCTGGCGATGATTCGTCAACGCCACCGATGAGGCGACCACCAGCAAAATATCGGAAGAACAATTATTTTACGCACAAGCGCGCGGTTTAAGTGCCGAACAAG
>DLOI01000055.1:0-451 GCA_002477185.1 Alphaproteobacteria bacterium UBA7488
GGAAGGGATTGAACATCCCGCCCCCAAAACGGTAACAGAGCTGGTGGGCAAAAATCGCGGACAAATCCATCGCATGATGGGCGGTCCACCCGCTTCTAACAAAACATTGATTACGGCCGGATTGGGATTGTGTTGCGCAGCCCGCATCAGTGGCGTTTTACCTTTTCCATCAACAGCATTGACATCCGAACCGGCCGCCAATAAGACGCGAATAACATCCGGATTGGTATTGCCACAGGCCGCAATATGCAAAGCCGTCCGTTTCTTTTGATATTCGGTTGCAAATACATCGGCACCCGAACTGACGAATGTCGGGGAAAACCGCTTTTGATTATGCTCATGAAAATGAGGAAATATACAAAACACAAAGTTATTATAATTTAGAGGTGTAATGAATGAATTTGAAAATTTTAAGCGCTGCGTGCGCATTGTTGATATTAACGGCTTGTGC
>DLOI01000055.1:546-1915 GCA_002477185.1 Alphaproteobacteria bacterium UBA7488
ACGCGCGTGGAAGAAGAATATACGCTGTGGTCTTATGCACAAGGGGATTCCCATGCGGTTTTGGTTTACTTTGACAAAGCCGGGTTGTGTCAGCATGCCGAAATCAGAACGGCCAGCTTGCAAACAAAAAAATCAAAATAAATATTTTCCCAATAAACTGAAAGCTTATCTATGAAAAATAAAGTCTCTCCGAAAATTATGTCCGGGTTTATGGAATTATTGCCCGCAGAACAAATTGTTTTTGATCAAATGAAACAAATTATTGAACAAACCTATCAAACATATGGGTTTGTTTCGTTGGATACGCCTGTTATGGAACTGAGCGAAGTCTTATTGGCCAAAGCGGGCGGTGAAACGGAAAAACAAATTTACCGTTTTCAAAAAGGCGATGCGGATATTTCGTTGCGTTTTGATTTGACGGTGCCGTTGGCGCGGTATGTGGCGGCTCACCAAAACGATTTGGCATTCCCGTTCCGCCGTTGCTAAATTTCGAAATCTTATCGCGGCGAACGTCCTCAACGCGGCCGTTTGCGCGAATTTTATCAAGCTGACATTGACATTATCGGCAGCGAAAAATTATCCGTTTTGGCCGATGCCGAATTACCAAGTATTATCTATCAAACGCTGAAGAATTTAGGGCTTGAAGATTTTATTATCCGTTTGAATAACCGTAAAGTTTTGAAGGGGTTTTATGAGGCTGTCGGATTGGCTGAAAAGCAAGTGGATATTTTACGGATTATTGATAAAATAGATAAAATCGGGATACACAATGTGATGGAAGGGTTAAAGGATTTGGGCGTGGATGAAAAAGGGTGCGCGGCGATCCAATCCTTGATTGATATTAAGGGAGCTTCATCTGAAGTTATCGGTGCGTTAAGAGCGCTTGGCATTCAAAACGATATGTTTACTCAAGGAGTGGATGAACTTGAAAAAGTTGCCGAAGCGATGATTAATTTAGGTACGCCCGAAAGCCACTTTAAAATTGATTTGACGATTGCGCGCGGGCTCGATTATTACACGGGTACAGTTTATGAAACGAATGTCATCGGGCATGAAGAATGGGGGTCGATTTGTTCGGGCGGACGCTATGAAAACTTGGCAGAAAACTATACCGATCGCAAATACCCGGGTGTTGGGATGAGTATTGGGCTAAGCCGTTTATTTGACTTTTTGCGCGGGGCTGGGATGCTTAAAATCGGCGCTGTTACGCCCGCCGACGTTTTGATTATCCCGATGACAAACGACACGCGTTATGCGTTAAAAGTGGCCACAATGTTGCGGGGGGCAGGTGTTAAAACCGAAGTTTATTTTGCGGATACTAAGTTTAAAAATAAAATGGCATATGCTAACAAGATTAAAGTGCCGTATG
>DLOI01000055.1:1965-3470 GCA_002477185.1 Alphaproteobacteria bacterium UBA7488
CTACGGGCGACCAACAAAGCGTTGTTTTGGGTGATTTGATTCCGGTCATGGAGGAAGCCGTTTTGTCGCGCCCACCCGAAAAGCCGGTGTGGCAGAAGTGAAGATTAATATTTATAAAAGATGATTTTTCAAATTAAAAAAGGGATATTGTTTATCCCTTTTTTGTGTAACTTAATATTTGGGCTTCAATACATAACAAACAAGCGCGTTTCAAAATAATATATCTACGATATATATAAACCAGTTTTAGGTGCTTAATTGTTTTTGATAATTAAAGAAGTTTATAGGTGCCGCTTCCTTTAAATTCAATATAGTTTTTATTTCTGAGAAATTGCAATTGTTGTCGGATTTTGTCTTTAATATGGCAATTTTTTGGATGTTTTATTTGCAGCAATGATTCAAATTGATACAAGTCATTCAAGCAAAACTCTTTTTTATTTAACTTATCTATGCACAACATAATATCCAATAACCAACCTTTTGAACATTGTTTTTGTTCTTTTAGAAAAACGGTATTTTGATAATTTGTGATAATGTCTTTTATTGAAAAACATTGCCGATTTTTTATATAAAAAATTTTACCGCTATTTGGAATTTTATTAGTCAAAATATTGCATCCTGTCCAACCGGATCTTTGTGCGTTTGCAGACAATGGTTTTCTTTTTTCCACCAAAGTTTCGGTAAAGAAATATTTTGGTACACAAAATAAATCTTTTACCCGATAATCTTGATATACTAAAAAGAAAAAATGTGGAACGCGATCGGATTTAAGGCGTTCAATCATTTTTGAATAGGCACCGCCGCTTGTTTTAAGTCCAAACGATTTTTTCTTGGTTTTAAGTTCGAAATCTTCCTTACAATGCGTACAAAAAAAGTCAGCGACAGGCTTATTATTTTGATATTTTGTCAATGGTCCACCACATAATGGACATGATCCATATTGTTCTAACCATTTTTCACTTAAAATGCGTATTCGTTGGGATTCACTTTTGTAATTTTGGGCTAAATCAACATTAAATGCTAAAAAATCTTCATTCATTAATCAAATATCCTTTATTCTTTTGCGAAATTTTACAGTTTTTAAGTGTGTAAGACAAGTTTTTTTGATTCTTTTTAAGATATTCTTAAAATTTTGGTGAATTTTTAACCTTAAAGATTTGTTGATATCAGCGATTTACGTTATTATAATTTCAACTGATCGACTCGTGTTGCAAAGATAGGATATAACGATACATAAACAGAACTTACCTACCTTGTAAAGGAACCCCAAGATTTTGGGGAGGGCAGTAATTGCCATTGATCGTCATCGGGGAAATGTGTTCGGATAAATGTTCTTGGACGCGTAAAGAAAAACGTATCATCAATGCGTTTGCTTTGAGTGACTGTGCTCAAAGACGGCGTTTTGCGCATGCGTTTTTCCAAAAAACGTTTGAATTGGCTTTCACTCATTTCGTTGCCGGTGCGCAGTTCACCGTCCACCATCCAATAAGTATCGACCAATTTCC